>JAKFXW010000089.1 GCA_021731185.1 Gallionellaceae bacterium | reverse complement strand
GCACCGCTGTTATCGCTGCAGCAAGTGGGGACAATAGGAGGCAGCCACGTTTTTCTGCCACGATTAATCAGGTGTCTTTTTCATAATAGGTTAGGTTCATAATAGGCTGGCTCATAATAGCTTAGGCTTGCATGTCATTTCAGCGGTCTGGCTCGGGCGAGATTGCGCCGGAATAGAGTCATGATTTTCATCTATACAGCTTAGCTTGAGTTGTGACACCGCCGAATGAATGGAGTTCGCAGGGATGGGTGGTTTGCCACCCAACTCGCAAAATTCCGGTGCTGCGCGGGCTACACATAATCGCCCATGTCAGCCTGATTGATAGCCTTAATGTCACGCTTTTTTTGTGGCGAGTTATTTCAATAGGCTCACCCAACCGCAACAACTCCGAGAGCTTGGTTTTCACTTCAAAAATTCCGACTGCACGCATCTTGGTCTCCTTAAAAATTACGGAGTGACCGTGCCCAGTCTTCAGCTGCGCCGCTTTTGGCGCGTCCCGCTTGTACGCGGGGTTAAACTGGATGAAGGCTCTACAAGCCGCCCCGACACAAACTTGTGGAGCACGCTGGCGATTAACGTTTGATATGGCATACCTTCTTCAAGTGCTCTGGCTTGAATATCCATCAAATCTGGCGTAGACAGGCGAATGTTGACCCGCTTCTCCTTGAGAAAAGTAGCTGTGGCAGCAGCTTTGAATTTTGCCAACTTTGCCTTTGACGGAGAGGTGGACTTGAGTTCGCCCTTTTTATAGGCGGTCAAGATGTCTTTCTCAAACGCATCAAGTTTTTTCATCTGGGTGACTCCTCACTAAGTAATCTCTGGTAGCTTTTCTGCTAGGAATCACTGTCTTCAAAAAATAGTGATCCGGCTCTTCAACATAAGGCACCAAGTAAACATAACCATCAAATGCCACGACAAGAACGGATTGGTTTGGATATTTCTCCGTATTCGGGTGGCGCAATTCATCCAGCAGACCATCCGCTTCAATAGCCAGTGCAATGACCTCGAACGAAATATCACGCTCAATTTTCAGCGCTTCGTTTTTATCGTGGTTCCAGCGAAATGGTTTCATGCGGCTAGTTTATCTTGATGTGTGCCTATTGTCACCTTTTTGGGCGGGGTGTCTAACGGAGCGCAGTTGAGCGACACCCCCGCATCCCTGACGCGCCCGAAGGGCGACGGAGGGGTAAGTGGGGCGCAGGTGGCGAGCAGATCGGTAGGATGCTGCCGACACAGGAGGCGGTGCCACAACTCAAGCTCGCAGAGATTAGAGAATTGCCTACACCCTGCGGGTGCGAGAACCTCTGCGAGGCCTTTGGTGCATCGATCGCGTTTTTTCAGCACAAGCATTTTGTGTGAATCGCCCTGTGAATTGAGCGTAAATATTTTACTCGAACGATGCGCCTCAAAAGAACTTCGGCACATCCTACGCGGGCTATTGCCAAAATCAGGCAATGAGTCTGCTGGTTACTTTTCATCGTGCCGCCATAACCAGCGACTTGGCTGGCATCTTTTGGCAGCCTAGTCGAATGGCTAGTTGTTTCATCTAGTGCAGAGTTCATTGAAGCAAGTGCGTGGTATGAGACCAAGCGAATTGGTCTTGCTCTTGAGTTCATTGCCGAGATTGACAGTTGTGTATCTCAGGCATCTAAACACCCTCTCCAGTTTACCGTTGTTCGCGAAGACATTCGGCGTGTCGTTGCCCATCGTTTTCCATACAGTGTATATTTCCGTGCAGAGAAACATCGCATTGTTGTTTTGGCGGTATTCCATGACAGCAGAGACCCATCCATTTGGCTGGCTAGAGCCTAACCCAGTCAGAAAAAATCTAATGGTGTCGAAAAAAGGGCAGATTCGATTGATTTTGACCCCATTGATTTTTGGAACAAGAAATTTTGCCCAAACAAACGGGATCACTTCTACAGCTATTTGTCTACAAGATTTTTCATCTTCTTCCTCAACTTCTCAACTTATAGAGTAGCAATTTCCTTAGTTAGAGATAGTAGAGTAAGTAACGTGCATTTTCATGTTGTTAGTTTAATTTAATTAAGTCTCTTTATACTATAATAAAGACATATATCAAAATTGTAGACGCTATTGATGCAGCTATAATAGCTAATATAATCTTCACAACTTTCATAACATAAGCCTCTCTAAAAAATAAATTCTAAATGCCAAAATCACTAAGTGAAGCTCCAGCCATATCTTCAGCTGTTGGTTTCTTAGCTTTAAGTGCTGCAAATACACTAACACTTGTTTGTTTTTCAAGTGCAGCGATTAGAATACTTCTTTCTTTATTACTCATACCGCGAGCAGGATTTTGTGAATGATGGACAAGTTCAGAATGAATTAATAACTCTTTGTGAGTCATGTTAATATAACTAGCCATTTGCCGCAATCGTTTTGACCATTATCAAGGGGTGAGTTCAACTTCTAAGTGCAACAGTCTTGGTATTAAAAAAGACCTCATAAGCTGCTCTGTAATTCAAGCACTTTCGTGGCCGATGATTTAATCTCTCAACGACCGCTTGTATCAGTTTATCGCTGGCAAGGCGAAAGTCAAAACCCTTGGGGAAATACCTTCTGAGCAAGCCATTGGTATTCTCATTGCAACCGCGTTGCCAGGGAGAGCGCGGATCAGAAAAGTAGACGCTGACACCCGTATGCCGCTCAATTTTTTTAAAACCTGCAAACTCGCTACCATTGTCGACTGTCATGGTCTTGATGCGTAGCTTGGGAACCTTGGAAAATAGCTTGAGAGTCGTCGCTGTATAAGTGGCTGATAGTTTATTGCCTAGCTTGCCGGCCAGCAGATAACGACTTTTACGTTCCACATGGGTAGCTAACCCACCGCTGGATTTCGCTGGAGCCGCCGCTGGCTTCTTGGCAGCAGGTGCGCTTGAGCGTAGGGTTGGGCATCGCAGCTGCGCACGAAAGTTTCATACCTGCCGCCTGCCACCAGCGTAGCCAGGTTTCCTGTGCTGATGGCGCACGATCAGGATTCGAATACTGCTTTCAAGATTTCGATATACGACCAAGTACGGAAAAACCTTCAGCGGGAATGTTCTTCGTCCTCTCGTCGTTGGCGTTCCGAGGCCGGGATGTTTAACCAAGAGCTTTGCGACACGTTCAAATTCTTCGAGAAAACGCTCAGCGACCACAGGGCCAGCTTGTTCGCTGTAAAAATCCAGAGCGTTGGCAATATCATGCTCCGCTCCGGGGTGGAGCGAGTAGGTCATCGCGTAAGTCTTGCTCGAAGTCGGGCGATGGCTTCCTGCCCTGAAACTGCCGAGATCGAACCGGATTCCAGTTCGGCTTCCCTGCGATCTGCTTCTCGCTCCCAAGCTTCCTCGACTTCGGGGTCTGAATCAAGGCTGGCGATCAGCCGCTCAAGCAGGTGTGATCGTTCAACAGGGGTTAACTGCAGGATTTCGGCTTCTAGGACTTCTAGGTTCGTACTCACGCTGACCTCCAATGCGGTAGATGCTGACAACTCATAGCTTATCACAGCGAGTGGCGGTCACAGTGGTGTGACCAATAAGCGATGGTATAACACGAAAAGGACGTTGGGCTTCGCAAGCTCAGCACCAACCTACAGCCCAACTTACCGCGTTGTCCGTCGCGTGGAACGCTTTGTTAGCCATGAGCGTTCTCGGCGCTGCGCTCTAGGAATATGCGTGCAGCGCCATCAAAATCCTCCGCAAGCTTCAAAGCGCGCGACGTGAAATCGAGCTCGCCTTTAGTATCCCGATTGGTCCAGTACTGACCGCGAAGTCGGTCGGCTGGCGTGCCACTGACGATCAGCGATGCGGAACCGTGATGTATCCGGCTCCTATCCTGGACACGCAGGTCGGGCCAGTTGAGGTATAGGTAGTCAAGCGATACGGTTGTCCCGTCAGAGGACACCGTAGCAAGTGAGGAGGTCGAGCGCGATTCGTTGGTTAAGAGTGATACAGAGACGACGGAAGCCGTTTGGCGCACGACCAAGTAAACGGACTTTCTCGCTGGTGATGGCGTTTCATCTTTCCAAAATGTCTCAAGCTCACCCTTCCATGTGCCACGAATGTCGCGAGTAACTCCGGGAAGACGCTGGACAATGGACCACCGCCAGAGCCAGTGTTCCCATGCAGCAATCGCGATGACCACTATTGTTACCGCCGCAGAGTAAAAGCGGAGCCAAGCAGCCTGAACCGCGTCTCCGGTCGCCACGATACCTACAGCGAATACTCCAACGACGATGGCAACTATGAAGCTCGCTCGAGTCCGGGAGATCATTACTTGAATCCGCAGTAGTTCCAGGCAGCATGGGCAAACTCACGCCCGTCTGCGCGCGACCATTTCTGGCCGAGGTGAAACAAGTAGAAGCAATCATTCGCTTCAACCCATCGTCCGTCGACAGGTTCATCGCCTTGAAGTTGCTGCCAGATATGCACAAGCATTGTCCTTAAACACGCAGTCCAAGTGGAATGATCAAATGCCGAGTCCGGGCAATTGAATGCGAGGCACTCCATGAAGAAAGACGGTAATTCACGGAATGTGCCGTCCTCTGCCATCGCGTTCTCAACTCGCTTTAGTAGGCGAACGCCCTTCTTGTATGCGCGTCCGGTCCGATTGTTCTTTGCTATGCCGTTTTCCAGTTGCTGGGCGGGGTAGTTGACGAGACTCCCTCCGTCAGTCTTGAAAATCCTTGTACCAGGCCGCGCGGAAGACGGAGAAAAGTGGTACAGGTAGCTAAAGCAGGGAACAACATCGGCATCAACTCTGGCCGTACCTGAATGCACTTTTATGGCAGTTGACCCCGACGTATCTATCTGACCGGGGAACGTGGCCCTGAGAGCAGAAAGAAGCTCTGATCGAAGCTTCTGCGGCGTCCATATTCCCGTGTACGGCGTCGTCGATGGATGTGCACCAGGTGTGGCTTCCTCCCAATACTCCACATCCGTACATTCAACCGCAATATCGACGTCGCTATCTGCGCGCACGTTAGTGTTGTTTGCATAGGAGCCCTTCGCGTAGACACGTAAGCCGCACCCTTTGAACGGAGTGTGCCCGTCTACGGCTTGCCGAATCATCCGCTTTGTACGTTCTTGCTTCTCCTGCTCGGAATCGCTTGACGGTGCGGTCCAACTGGCTAGTTGTTCTTCAAGACTCATGGTGGCCCTCGGCGCACATTGTGGCATTCGGAGACTAATGGCTAACGTTAAATAAACACCCTCAAACGTGCCAATCAAAGCACCTTCTAGGTATCCAATCTGAAATTCATTCTGCAATACCCCCGCTTACGCTTGGCCCCACAAGGGGACAATGTGAGGGTTTGTTAATACTTCCTGTTTAGGCGGTGTCAACTTCTCAAGCTCGCAGAGCTTAGAGAATTGCCTACACCCTGCGGGTGCGAGAACCTCTGCGAGGCCTTTGGTGCATCTCAAAACGGTATATCGTCATCAAAATTATCAAACCCGCCGCCTGATTT
>JAKFXW010000183.1 GCA_021731185.1 Gallionellaceae bacterium | reverse complement strand
GCTACGGTGCGACAGCATCAAAAAAGGGGGCAACACCATGCACAGCAATGCGGCAAATAAGCAGCGTTTCAGCTATGCTGCCATCCTCGGGCGAAAAGCATCACCTGCTCGTCACATGGCGAAAATACTCATGGCAGCGTGGATGATATTGGGGATGGCGACACAGGCGCGGGCGGTGGTAGAGCAGGTTGCGCCCGCTTCATCTCAACTGATATGCTTTAGCTCGTTCTGCAATGACAATGGGACATACTTTGATGGCACGCCTCCTTTTCCATTCAGCAAAAAATATACCTTTGATTCCGCTCAAGCATGGTGTTCGTTTGCAACATGGACTTACAGCGATAGAGCACTCGAAGGAAGATTTCTTGCATTTTATACCTGTGGTAATTTTGCGTTCGCATTGATATCCGCATCCTGCCCAATTCCGACGACTAATCCTGGAGCACTTTATACTCTGAATCCCTCATCTGGCATGTGCGAGCGCGAGGTTAATCAATACACCATCGAATTTGACCCCGCGTTGAAAGGTAGTTCCACCATTGCCATCGAACCCAGTGCATCCCAAGCAACTTATGTGCGGGTGACTAACAGCATCACCAAACAACCCCAAGCTGGGGTGCAAATCAGAATCAGAGTGGATGTGGAATCTGGCTCAGGCGGGCACGAGCATCATACGGATCGACCGAAAGGCACTTTGACTGGCACGCCCTGCGCCGCGCCGGAACAGGCTTGTATCACGGCTACTACGGATGATGATGGTAAGGCTGGGTTTACGTTCATGTCGACAATCGTTTCGGGCATTCATACCTTCACTGCCGCTTGCGTTAACCCCACTTGCACGAATGAAGATTCTGGTGGGCAGATTCATGTGAAGGTGGAGGGGTTGGAGCAGATTCCGGTTTCATCGTTTTATACCTTGCAATTGCCCAATCGGGACACCAATCATCCAAGTACGCATTTCCTCACGAAAAAAGCTAGTGGGAAGCTGTATGACATCGCAATGTTTTACTACGTTTACACATACCTACAATCAAAGCAGGGCGTGATTCCAGATTTTGTGCTTAACGATGCCAGTCTAAAATGGGGTGGCGTGTTGGATTGCTTTTTAACTTGCGCGAATTCCGTGGCATGGGGAGCCTCTCATCATGAACATCGCCGAGGCACAGTAGTAGATGTGAAGGCCAATGGCACACCAGGTTCTATCATGTATGAAAATCAATTGAGAGAACTTGCAGTACTCGAAGACGTGGATATTGGGGACGCGCACGGCAACGGTAGCGGTCGCCACTTTCACATCAGGTTAAATGGTAAAAAGGAATAATCATGAAATCAAAATTCGCCATTCTTTTCGCGCTGTTTCTGTCATCACAAACTTCAACTCTTTTGGCCTATCCGGGTGAAAGTATTGTGCTCGATACCAACGGAGACTATATCATCACCTATTGGAATGGCACGAGCATCAAGCAAACAAGGCATATACCCGCTACAAAGATTGAGCCTACTGTAAAATCCGTGTTTAAGCTGGACGATGGTGGGCTAATTACATATCGTTATACTGTATCCAATGCTCAGAATGCTAAACAATCTATCGTTACAATTGGTCTAGGAGGGCTGACCCGAATATTCAGTAATCAACCCATGATCCTGCCTTCTTCCGGCATGACTGTCGAAGCAGCCGTTGCGGCAGCACAGAGTTTAAGTGCCCCGATAGTCAAACCAGATAAGTGGAATGGTCGTGTAGGCCGCGATCCGAAAAATGATTCTGCCACTCAGGTAAGTTGGTTATTTTTTACAGATGTACACCCTAATGAAATGCTTATAGGTGTGATGCCAGGTAGCAAGCAACAAAGTTTTGGTTTTGCTGGCCTTGATTTACCTAGTATCAGTAATATGAGAATGAGGGGAAATACTCCGATTCAGCAAGGTTATGAGGATGAAGGTCCTGTTCCAGACAGCGCAATCATTTCACAACTTGATCAAATTGAGCGCAACAACTTCGTGTTACTTAACGCCGCCGCCCCAATGATCGCCGTCCCCAGCCCCTTCGATGCGGCAGTAACGCTGGAACGCATCCAAGCCAATACCCACACCTGGATAGGCATGAAATTACTCGATGCAACCTTCTCCTCGCAACTGGACCGCAGCCTCACTGCTGCTGCCAATGCCTACCGCCACAATCAAAACAAAGCAGGCAAAGAACATCTTCAAGCGGTGCGCCTGCTGCTCAAAAAAGCCTATGCTGATTTGGAAAACGAAGACATCGTGGATGAGGAGACGCGTAACAACCAGGGCGCGCAATTCAAAAACGGCATGATCGCCAGACTGGCAGCGCGGGTGCTGGATTTTAATGTCAAGTACGTGCTCAAGCGGTTAGACGAAAAATAAATGAGTTGGCAAGTAGCATGATTAAAAAAGCCGCAATCCCTGCGGTTTTTTTGTTGCCGTGTGATACTTGATGTTGCTTGCCCGATATATCCCACCATTTCAACGTAGGAGTTGACCGCACGAGTCGCACAGACAGAGCGTTAATGTTTCAATTACAATTCGACCATGTCTGAATTTTACGCACTCGTCCCCGCCGCAGGTCTTGGTTCTCGCATGGGCAGCGAACTCCCCAAGCAATATATGCCTTTGGCAGGCAAGCCGATGATTTATCACGCGCTGGCAACGCTGTGTGCTAACCCAGACATCAGCCTCGTTTTTGTTGTGCTTGCGCCGGGCGACACACATTGGCATCGTTATGACTGGTCGGCCTTGCTGGATAAATTTGGGAGTGAAAAATTACAACCGCTTTTTTGTGGGGGCGCAACCCGTGCCGAGAGTGTACTTAATGGCCTTTTGGTGGCCGAGGTAGAGCCGAATGATTGGGTGTTGGTGCATGATGCGGCGCGCCCGTGTTTAACAGCAGAACAGCTCGCCCGATTAATTGCAGAAGTGCGCGACGACAAGATAGGCGGTTTGCTGGCCGTGCCTGTGGCGGATACGTTGAAGCGTGCTGAATTGGTTGGTGGCAATGGCGCAGTGCAGCGCGTAGCCCACACTGAAAATCGTGCGGGTTTATGGCAAGCACAAACTCCGCAAATGTTCCCGGCAGGCTTGCTGCTGCAGGCTTTGCATACCTCGCCGCTGGTTACCGATGAGGCTGCCGCAATCGAAGCGTTAGGTTATTCCCCGAAACTGGTCAGCAGCGACTCCACTAATCTCAAGGTGACGTACCCGCAGGATATTCGATTGGCAGAATGGTTGTTGAGTGAGCGGATCGTTCCCTGACATAAGGGCATTTCTAAAAATCAAAATTTCGTCGCAATACTGCGTTGCTCACAAAAAATTGCTCCTTACATATCAACTATATGCTGTGTCGCAATTTTCTGCTCGCGCCTTGTCTTGCTTAGAACTTTGAATTTTTAGAAGCGCCCATAAGATAAGCTGTTGTTGCGCAATAGGCTGTTCACTCAAAAAATAGAAGAGGGGGAGGGGGTAACTTTATTCAACTTAAAATCTGTTTTGATAATTGCGCGCCCATCTGCTATTTTTTTCGGTTGTGGCTTCCACGCATGGCCGTAGACGACTTCAAAAGTTGCAGGTAATTTTCCGTTATGGCGCAAGCGTTCGTAATTATTCATCACAGTCTGCCAGGCTGTCTTACCCATCAAGCCTTGACCACGCCCTGCTGTGACATTGTGTGCGCCGATGTTGCGTAAATCCTGCATGACATCGCGCATATCATTGTAGGTCAGGGTGATGATTTCCATATCCATCACAGGATCAGCAAATCCACTGCCGCGCAGCATGTCACCGATGTCATGCATGTCGGCAAAGCGATTGGTGTGACGGTGTTGATCGACACCTTGAAAAGCGGTTCGTAATTCTTTCAAGGTATCCGGGCCGAAGGTGCTGAACATAACCAAGCCATTCACTTTTAATACGCGATGTAGCTCGGCAAATGTGGCAGGCAGGTCATTGCACCATTGCACGGCCAGATTAGACCATACCAATTCCATGCTGGCACTGGTCAAGGGCAAGGCTTCAATGTCAGCACAGATGTGACTGTATTTGCCATTGTTAAATATTTTTTTCCACCAACCCAGTTGTCCGCGCGACAGGTTGAGCATGGCTATGGCAATGTCTAATGAGAGCATATATGCAGCCGGATAACGCTGCTCCAGTTGCGATGTGCCCCACCCCGTGCCGCTGCCCGCATCCAGCACCTGTGCAGGTTGCATCTTGATAAAATCGAGTCTCTCCAACATGCGGCGGCATACTTCATGCTGCAATACGGCTGCACTGTCGTAGGTGCTGGCAGCACGATTAAAGGCGCGGCGCAATTGCTTTTTGTCTATGTCGAATTCGTTCATTTTTTGCTATAGGGAACTTGGTTCTTATTGATTGAGCCTGGATTTTTTATTTGCGCGCCCTGACACCCCGTTATTTATTTAGCCCACCTCGTTATTTATTGCCCATAAAATTTATCAACCGCAACAGAAATGCATCCGTGTGCGATAAGAATGGTACGTGTGCTGCACCCTTGATTACAACCATTTTCGCGTTCGGCAAATGTTGCGCTAGATATTCTGAGGCCAGCGCAGGAGTGAGTTCATCACACTCACCTGCAAGTACCAGCACTGGCTGCTTAATGTGCGGCAACGACGTACGCAGATCTGTTTCGCGCAAAATAGCCAGCCCATCACGTAACGCCGAGTGATGCGGTTGCTCACGATTTAACAAACTACTGCGAAGTTGTGTCAGACACTCATGTTCCTGTTCGCTGCCGCGCACTTGCAACGAGATAAATCGTTTCAGTGTCCGTTCAGGATTCGTCTGTAAATCCTGCTCGAATGCTTGAAAAATTGCACGCGGCATGGCACACAACCAATCCGCACGTTGCACAAAACAAGGTGTACTCGCCACCAGTATCAATCGCTGCACTTGCTGCGGAATATGCTGCGCCCAACGCAATGCAATCTGCCCGCCCAATGACCAACCACATACTGTCAACATCTGACCAGAAAAATGTTGCCGCGCATATTCCGACAAACTCGCAACCAGTGCATCCAGATTACATTGTCCCCTTGTGGGACATTGTCCCCTTGTGGGATAAGGCGCGATGTTGCCGCTCGCGCCATGCCCCGGCAGATCCAGGCTATGCACGGTGTAGTGCTGTGCTAATTTCTGGACTGCATCGCCCCACATGCCGCCGTGCATTCCCCAGCCATGCAGCAGCAACAGCGGCGCACCGTTCCCCAAAGTTTCAACGTGCAAGCTCATGCAAGGCAGTAATAAGTTGAGCTATATCTTGCGTGCTGTGTGCTGCAGATAATGAAATGCGTAACCTCGCTGTACCCGGCGGCACGGTGGGTGGGCGGATGGCTGGGATCCATATTCCTCGCTCGCGCAGTGCATTGCTTAATTTCAGTACAGCATTATTTTCGCCTACGATCAGCGGTTGGATGGGCGTGTCCGAAGGTAGTAATTTCCATGGCAGCGATTGCAGACCTGCGCGCAATTGTGTAA
>JAKFXW010000077.1 GCA_021731185.1 Gallionellaceae bacterium | reverse complement strand
AATGCAGCAGTTGGTAACGGATGGCGTGATGCTGGAAGATGGCTTGGTGAAATTTAAGAAGCTGACCGATGAAGGCGGAGAAGGTTACAATCACTGGTATCGCCTGATTTTAAAGGAAGGCCGCAATCGTGTGGTGCGCAGAACATTTGAGGCACTGGGGTTGACGATTAGTCGTTTGATGCGAGTGCGTTTCGGCATAATTAATTTGCCGCCGCGTTTAAAGCGCGGCGTAATGGCTGAGTTAGGCGAGGGAGAAGTTAGAGCGATATTGGAGTGGGGTGGGGTGGAAATTCAATCCACAACGGCCGCTCAAAATCGGGTCGTACAAGATGTTGTTATGCGCCAGCAGGATGAGGAGCGAGATGGCCAGCATGGGGAAAAAACAGTAGCACCGAGACTGCGAGATGTTAGGAAAGATTTTGATGTGCATCCAACAGCAAGTGATAAGCTTGTGCAGCACAAGAAGAAATCAAGAGCCCATAAAAGAACTGTTAACAAAAAATAACTGTAATCAGAAATATATAGCCGTAAATACTGTAATAGCATATACAACTTTGGCAAAACAGTTTGCCGCAGATGGGGAAACTTACAGGTTAACCGTAGGCATGAAAGAAAACGATAAAAAAACAATTATATGCAGTGTACTTTTTTTGGGTATTGTGGATTATTCAAAAAAAACCGTGCTCGGGCAAATCGGCCTGAAAGAGGGATTTAATACTTTTCTGTTCACCGCTATCAGCACCATACCAGCAGATGATCGCATTGTTTTGGATATGGTTGATGGCGCGGTGGTCAGCTTTTTGGGAGATGTCGACGCTGCGCTGAAAGTTGCTCTGAGTATGCACAAAATATTACTCACCAGTGGGCTGCGTATGGATCCGCCATTGCTTGTGCGGCTCGGAATAAATTTAGGACCAGTGCGTCTGGTGCGAGATATGAATGGCTCGCCCAATATTGTGGGCGATGGCATTAATGTCGCACAGCGTGTGATGCATTTTGCTGATCCGGATCAGATACTGGTTTCAAGATCATATTTTGAGGCAGTGTCGCGAGTATCCAAAAGCTACGATACCATGTTTCATTATCAGGGTGCGCGTACGGATAAGCATGTGCGTGAACACGATGTGTACGCGATTGGTAATTCAGGTGACACGGCTGCACGACAGGGTGTGCCCCATGCCCTAGCAGTAGTACAGGCAGAGTTGGGCGCGCAGGTAACACGCATCTATCGGACAGCGGCAAACACCCTGCATTCCGTGGAGCAAGCGGCCAGAGCTGGCTATGTCGCTGCATCCCCGCAGCAACGCATGCTGTATATAGGCGGGGCTGCAATTTTTCTGGGACTCGTTTTAGCTATGTTGATTACCCTGATATCTAATACTGCTAAGCCGTCTGTTGAACCCACCAGTGTTTTGGCTATAAATAATAAGGACTCTGCGGTTGTGCCGCTGACCGCATCCACCGCACCGGCCATTATCCAGAAGAAGAAAATTGAGCCCTTTAAAAAAGAACTCGCACGTACCCGCTCACTGGAAGAAACTACAGCCATTAATTCAGGCAAACCCGCATTAATCAGTCTATCTGTTTTGCCTTGGGGGGAGGTTTACCTCGATGGTAGAATGCAAGGAGTAAGTCCGCCGCTGGCTGAGATGCAAGTTGTACCGGGGAAGCATGAGATTGAAATACGCAACGCTACATTCCCTATATACAAAAAAGTATTTTTAGTTAAATCCGGCGGTGTTTTAAGAATTCAACACAAATTTGGGGACTAGCAATCGACTATGATTTCTTCAAGTTTGTAGTTTGTTATAACTCGAGGAACAGGAATGTCGAGAGCACGTTTTTTAGCTGGGGGAGTGTTGCTGCTGTCGTTGCTAAGTGGCTGCCAAACATTTGCAAATCGTGTGGTGGGCGCGGGGCAGGTATTGTTTCATGGCAGTTCGTCCGAGCGCAGTATTTCCCAAGGTATAGCCAGCTATAACAATGGGGATTATCAGGCGGCAGTGGTGTTGTTGCAGCATGCGTTGGAAGATGTAATGTTGAGCAAATCAGACAAAATCAATGCACATAAATACTTAGCTTTCACACATTGTATAAGCGCCCGTGAGAAAAAGTGTCAGGAATCATTTGAGCGTATTTTTGCAATCAATCCCGATTTCAACCTGACACCTGCAGAAGCTGGACATCCTGTTTGGGGGCCTGTTTTCCGTGGGGTACAGGCTAGAAAAATTAGTAACCCATAACACTTAATTTATGATCACGAAATTAAAAGAAGCTGTATAAATCATGATTAGACAACTGGGACGCTACGAAGTAATCGGCGAGATCGGCCAAGGCGCGATGGGCGTGGTCTATCAGGTGAAAGACCCTTTGATTGATCGTATTGTTGCTATCAAAACGATTAATCTGAATCTGGCCGAAGATGAAAAGGAAGAGTACGAAGGTCGCTTCTATCAGGAAGCAAAGGCTGCCGGGCGTTTGAGCCACCCCAATATCGTAACGATTTTTGATGTGGGCAAAAGTGGGGATGTCGCCTACATCGCCATGGAATTTCTGGAGGGTCGTGAGTTACGCGACATTCTTAACGATCAAAGGCATTTGCCGATCGAGCAGATATTAGACCTGGCTGCACAAATTGCGCGTGGCCTGGCTTATGCACATGAACATGATGTTGTTCATCGTGACATAAAACCTTCCAATATCATGGTAGTGCGAGACGGGCATGTAAAAATTACCGATTTTGGCATTGCTCGCATGTCTTCTGCCTCAGTTCGCACGCAAACAGGCATGGTGCTGGGGTCACCTAAATATATGTCGCCCGAACAGGTACTCGGGAAAGTGATTGATCAAAGATCAGACGTGTTTTCGTTGGGTGTCACCTTGTATGAAATGTTAACAGGGCAGGTTCCGTTCATGGGCGAAAATGTAAATGCGATTATGTACCAAACGCTGAATGTTATCCCTGCTCCACCTAGCATGCTGAATCCGGATGTGCCGGATATGTTGAACTTCATCGTCGCTAAAGCCTTGGCTAAAGATATGAGGGATCGTTACCAGAATGCGCGGGAATTCGCCAATGATTTAAGAGCATGCCGTGATACCATGCCGCGTTCAAAGGCGCGTGTTGATTTGGTTGGCGGGCATCGCAATGAGGCGGTTCAATTATCTGAGGCGGAGCATGGCGCACAGCGAACGGAAATTGGTCGCCCGGGAACCGATCATTTGGGGGTTGATACAGACGACTCTCAGGCCGTGGCAACGATGGGCTTGTCACCCGTTTTTGATTCTACCAATGCAACCATGCGGCTTGCGGCCATGACCACTTCGACAGATGAGGTTGAAGCGTTAGCTAAAACCTTACAAATACCTCGCCCGAGTTTAGATGAAATTAATAAAGCCGCATTTATCCCCAAAAAATCATCCCCCCTGCAACACATTGTCCCCTTGTGGGACAAGGTTCAGCTAGGCCAACAAGCATCTCAAACGGAGCGCATTTTTGGTAACAACGGCATATTGATATTTATATTTATAGTGCTGATTGTTGTAACGGTGATAGTTGCATTAGTTGTTTTTAAAAAGTGATTAGCTGCACTGTTTTGCATTGAACACTTCCTTCACAGAATACGAAACCCAGTTTGTCCCAGAAAAATCCAGCCTATCCCAGCAATTTTATTTGCGCCCGTCACGATATTTAGCGGGGGTGTTGATTGCAGCGTTAAGCGCGGCAGTTGTTTTGCTATTTTCAATGCCTCTACCTTGGTGGGCAAAGCTGGCTGCTATTGCTGTGTTATTGATTAGCGCTGTGTACTACTTACGGCATGATGCTTATCTGTCTATGCGGTCATCGAACGTGCGTTTGCAGATGGAGGCTGGTCAAGTAACGATCACTAGACGCAATGGGCAAAGTTGGTCTGGGTTGGTGTTGCACGATAGTTTTATTACGCCGCTGATGGTGATTTTGAACGTGTTGCCGGAGGACGCATATTTTTCACGCAGCGTGATTATTCTGCCAGATAGTCTGGATAAAGATTCATTTCGTCAGCTAAGAGTGTTGATAAAGTGGAATCGTTGATTTTATTTGGCCATGGTCGGAAAAAGAATAGTTGGCGCGGCGTGCGGCAGCATATCTGGATAATCTTTGCTGTGGTGCAGCCCCCGGCTTTCATGCCGTGCCAGTGCGCTTTGCACAATTAGATCGGCACTTAAGACCAGATTGCGCAGCTCCAGCAAATCTGCTGTGACGTGAAAGTTTGCATAATACTCATCAATTTCTTCGTGTAATAAGCGTATGCGATGTTGTGCGCGTTGCAGCCTCTTGGTGGTTCGCACGATGCCGACGTAGTCCCACATAAAACGACGCAATTCAGCCCAATTGTGCGCGATGATAATTTCTTCATCTGCATCGGTCACTTGGCTGGCATCCCATTGGGGGAGGGTTGGGACAGGGACGAGCGGTTTATTCAATATATCTTGAGCGGCAGCATCCGCAAAAACCATGCACTCCAGCAACGAGTTACTGGCTAAACGATTGGCTCCATGCAGGCCTGTGTAAGCGGTTTCCCCTATGGCATAGAGATTGGATACATCGGTTCGGGCATGTAAATCTGTCATTACTCCGCCGCAGATGTAGTGTGCTGCTGGTACAACCGGGATGGGTTGTTTGGAAATATTGATGCCAAATTCCAGGCAGCGAGCGTATATGGTTGGAAAGTGTGCTTGCAGAAATGCTTCAGGCTGGTGTGATATATCCAAGTACACACAATCCAAGCCACGTTTCTTCATTTCAAAGTCAATCGCACGTGCCACAATGTCGCGCGGTGCTAATTCTGCGCGCTGATCGTAATTGGGCATAAAACGTGTGCCGTCCGGCAGTTTGAGTATGCCGCCTTCGCCGCGCACGGCTTCGCTGATTAAAAATGATCGCGCATGGGGGTGATAAAGACAGGTCGGATGAAACTGTATAAATTCCATGTTGGCCACGCGGCAACCCGCACGCCAACCGATTGCAATGCCGTCGCCAGTGGCGGTGTCAGGATTGGTGGTGTAGAGATAAACTTTGCCTGCACCGCCTGTAGCCAGCACTGTATTGCGGGCAGCAACGGTGATAATTTCACCACTGCTGCTGTTGAGCAAATATGCGCCATGACAAACATTATCCGCACCAACTGCCCCACAAGGGGACAATGATTTTTTACTGGCGCGTTTACCGCCACCCAGCTTGTTACCAGTAATCAGATCAATTGCAATAGTGCGTTCCAGAATAATGATATTGGGGTGTGTCAGTACTTTGGTAGCCAGTGTTTGTTGTACTGCAAATCCTGTGGCATCCGCTGCATGGATGACTCGGCGATGACTGTGCCCTCCTTCTCGCGTTAGATGATAGCCTGTGTCAGTTTGGGTATCGCGGGTGAAAGGCACACCTTGTGCAATCAACCAGTCTATGGACGACTTGCCATGATTGATGACGTGTTGTACCGTTTCAGAGTCGCACAAGCCAGCACCGGCAGTGAGCGTATCTTGCACATGCTCAG
>JAKFXW010000229.1 GCA_021731185.1 Gallionellaceae bacterium | reverse complement strand
GCGCTAAAGTGGTCTTGCCCAAACCTGGTGGACCAAATAATTTCAAATACGCCTTCGCGGAAGCCACCACTATATCCGTATCCGCACCCTGCCCGTTCACCACGCGCCCGCCTTTGGATAGCCGCACGGTCACTTCACCTTGCGCGTCGGTGCCGCTGGTGATGTTATTAACGGAATAAAGCTGTAACTCGCTGCCGCTTTGCGCGATATGTTCGATGGCTTTGAAGGTGGCATCAACCGGCCCGCCACCCTGCATTTCGGCAGTGCGCTCTTTGCCGCCGACGTTCAAACACACTTGCGCTTGCGGCAACACTCCAGTCTCTGAATGTGCGCGCATGGACACCAGACGATAATGTTCGCTGACTTGTGCAACCGAACCGATGCTCACTAACGCCTGCAAATCTTCGTCGTAAATTTCGCGTTTGCGATCCGCCAAATCTTTGAAGCGCGCAAAGGCTTCGTTCAAAGCCTGCTCACCTTCCGGGGCAATGCCAAGCTCTTGCAAGCGCGTGCGGAATGCGTTGCGTCCAGAAAGTTTGCCAAGGGTTAATTTATTTGTGCTCCAGCCCACGTCTTCAGCACGCATAATTTCATAGGTCTGGCGATGTTTAATTACCCCATCTTGATGAATGCCAGATTCGTGTGCAAAGGCATTCGCGCCGACGATGGCCTTATTCGGCTGCACCGGATAACCCGTGATACTGGAAACCAATTTGGAAGTGGGCACAATCTGCGTGGTGTCAATACGCGTATCACAGGGGAACACATCGTGCCGCGTTTTTACCGCCATCACAATTTCTTCTAAACTGGCATTACCCGCGCGCTCGCCCAAACCATTGATCGTGCATTCCACCTGGCGCGCACCGTTCATCACCGCCGCCAAAGAATTTGCCACGGCCAAGCCTAAATCATTATGGCAATGCGTGGACCAGATGACTTTGTGTGAATTCGGCACGCGCGCGATCAACTGCTTCATGCGTTCGCCCCACAAAGCTGGGATGCTGTAACCCACGGTATCCGGCACATTCAACGTAGTCGCGCCCGCTTGAATCACGGCATCGAACACGCGGATCAAAAAATCCATATCCGAACGCACTGCGTCCTCAGCCGAAAATTCCACATCATCGGTATATTCCAACGCAAGCTTGACTGCCATCACCGCCGCCTCGACCACTTGGTCGGGTTGCATACGCAATTTCTTTTCCATGTGAATCGGCGAGGTGGCTATAAAGGTGTGGATGCGCCCAGACTTGGCGGGCTTAATCGCCTCGCCCGCTGCGCGCACATCCCGCTCGCTGGCACGCGCCAACGAGCACACTGTGGAATTTTCAATCGCCGTTGCCACACCGCGAATCGCATCCGCATCGCCCGGACTGGCAGCCGCAAAACCCGCTTCAATCACATCCACGCCAAGTTTTTCTAACTGCCGCGCAATGCGAATTTTTTCATCTTTAGTCATTGCTGCGCCGGGGCTTTGTTCGCCGTCGCGCAAGGTGGTATCAAATATAATTAATTTATCAGACATGTTTCACTCCTATTTTTTATCTTCAATATTGCTGATTAATTTATAGCAAACTCAATGTAAAAATTAACATAGCAAAAACCTAACCAGATTAAATTTTAATTGGCCGCTGACTACTTCAAACAGTGTGGGGATAATTAGCGCGGCGTGCGCAGCAATAGCGCAGCCAGTAGGCTGAACGTAGAGTGTGTTTGCGAAATGTGGCGAGAGAAGTGCATGGGTTGCAATATAACGATTTTTAATTGCTTACGCAACACTTTGTCTTCAGACTATCCATATTGCGCTGGTCGGCGCAACGACACTAAACATTCTCATCCCATAATTCCGGTGTGCTGGCATTGCGTGGTTGAGTTAAGCCAAAATGTTTGTATGCATTGGCGGTTGCCACTCTGCCGCGTGTGGTGCGCTGCAAATAGCCTTGCTGAATGAGGTACGGTTCCAGCACATCTTCGATGGTGTCGCGCTCTTCGCTGATGGCGGAGGCTAGGTTGTCCACCCCCACCGGGCCGCCCATGAACTTTTCAATCACAGTCAGCAGCAATTTTCTGTCCATCACATCCAAACCCATCGCGTCCACATCCAGCATAGTCAGCGCAGCATCGGCGACTTCTTTACTAACCTTACCCTGCGCTTTTACTTCAGCGTAATCGCGCACACGGCGCAGCAGCCGATTGGCAATGCGCGGCGTACCGCGTGATCGACGGGCAATTTCCAGCGCGCCTTCGGCAGTCATTTGCATGTCGAGCAAGCCAGCCGAGCGTGAGACAATTTTGGTTAATTCAGCCGTGGTATAAAACTCCAGCCGCGATACTATGCCGAAGCGATCACGCAGCGGATTGGTCAACATACCTGCGCGGGTGGTCGCACCGATGAGTGTGAAAGGCGGCAAATCAAGTTTCACCGAACGCGCCGCAGGGCCTTCACCGATCATGATGTCAAGCTGAAAATCTTCCAAGGCAGGATAAAGAATTTCTTCCACCACGGGCGACAGACGATGAATTTCGTCGATAAATAAAACATCGTTAGGCTCCAGATTGGTCAGCAGCGCGGCCAAATCGCCCGCCCGCTCCAACACCGGGCCGGAAGTATGGCGCAAACTCACCCCCATCTCACGCGCAATGATGTGCGCTAAAGTGGTCTTGCCCAAACCTGGTGGACCAAATAATAAAACGTGATCCAGCGATTCTTTACGATTACGCGCCGCCTCTATGAAGATACTTAACTGCTCACGAATTTTTTCCTGACCGACATATTCGTCCAGATGCCTGGGGCGCAAGGCGCGCTCCTGCGCTTCTTCCTGCGGCGATACGGTCTTCGCAGAGATCACGCGGGCGGTGCTTAAATCGTCGTGTTGGATCATGCTTTATAAAATAATTTAAGTAATTTTATGCTTTAGATAAATACTTCAGCGCTTGCCGGATGCCATCCGAAACATTACTGTCTTTGGATAATTGTTTGGCGGCCCAATCTGCTTCTTTTTCGTTGTAACCCAATGCCAGCAATGCGTTAATTATGTCGCTATCGGTAGAAGTTACAGGCGCGCCTTGTACAACACTCACGCCACTCACCACAAACTTGCCCTGCAATTCCAGCAATAATCGCTCGGCAGTTTTTTTGCCCACACCCGGAATTTTGGTCAAGCGACCTGCATCTTTATTCACCACCGCAATGGCTAAATCATTCAGGCTTAAACCGGACAAAACCGATAACGCCATTTTGGGGCCGACTCCGCTGATTTTGAGCAACTGGCGAAACGCCACGCGCTCATCATGGGTTAAAAAACCATAGAGTAATTGCGCGTCTTCACGCACTACAAATTGCGTGTGCAGCACCACTTTTTCGTGCAGCGCGGGCAGGTTATAAAACGTGCTCATCGGCACGCTCACTTCGTAACCCACGCCCTGTACATCCAGCAAAATCTGCGGTGGATTTTTTTCCAGCAATATTCCGATCAATCTGCCTATCAAACCAATCTCCCTTTTTTCATGCGATACCCGGCTGTTACCAACGCACCCAAACCCTGCCCGCCGTGTGCGTGGCAAATCGCACAAGCCAGCGCGTCCGCTGCATCTGGGCTGGGTGCGCCTGATAATATCAATAGCCGCTGCACCATGTCCTGCACCTGTTCTTTTTTTGCATGACCGTTGCCGACTACGGCCTGTTTGACCTGCAAGGCAGTATATTCCGCGACGGGTAGATTCGCCAGCAAGGCCGCACAGATTGCCGCGCCACGCGCTTGTCCGAGCAATAACGTGGATTGAGGATTCACGTTAACAAACACTTTTTCTACCGCCACTTGTTGGGGTTGATATTGCGCGATCACTTCGCCAAGAGAATTGAGTATGACTTTTAATCGCTCTGGCAGCTCACCCACGGGAGTTTTTATGCAGCCGCTGGCAATGTAAATTAATTTATTGCCAACTTGATCTAATATGCCAAAGCCCGTAGCACGCAGGCCAGGGTCGATGCCGAGGATGCGCACGACTAGCTTACCCAAATCATTTTGGAAACGTCGTGAGCGCAGACAAAGCAAGGCGCATGATTGTGAGCAACCGGAGTGTACGTTTGTGTACATGAGGATTGCGAACGGGCATGCAACACAGTGATGTCAAGCGTAACAGTTTCCATGATGATTTGTTATTCCTCAATAACCGCGTTGGTATACACCTCTTGCACATCATCCAGACTTTCCAGCGCGTCCAATAATTTTTGCATTTTTACGGCATCCTCGCCTGTGAACACCACTTCGTTTTCAGGCTTCATGGTAATTTCCGCCACCTCTGGATGAAATTTTGCTGCTTCCAAACGCTTTTTCACTTCCATAAAATCATAGGGTGCGGTGATAACTTCGATGCTGCCATCATCATTACTTATCACGTCTTCTGCGCCCGCATCCAAGGCTACTTCCATGAGGGCATTCTCGTCTGTGCCTGGCGCAAAAAGCATTTGTCCGCAATGCTTGAATAAAAACGCAACCGAGCCATCTGTACCCAGATTGCCACCATGCTTGCTGAAAGCGTGACGCACATCGGCCACGGTACGGGTTTTATTGTCGGTCATGCAATCCACCAGCACCGCCGCGCCATTGATGCCATAACCTTCATAGCGCAACTCCTGGTAATCCACGCCCTCCAGCTCACCACTGCCACGTTTAATGGCACGCTCGACATTATCCTTGGGCATGTTCTGCGCGTAGGCTTTTTCTATCGCCAAGCGTAGGCGCGGATTGCCTGCCGGATCGCTATCTCCAAGTTTGGCCGCCACTGTTATTTCTTTAATCAGACGAGTGAAAATTTTTCCGCGCTTGCTATCCTGCTTACCCTTGCGGTGTTGGATATTTGCCCACTTGCTATGACCTGCCATACCTGTTTCCTTAAAATTTACGTTAAAAAATGTGGCGCAATGTTATCACTTCAAACGCTTAATCCCAAAGCGCGTCGTTTAAGGACTAGCTGATGAAAGATTGAACTCAAGCAAGTACAATCTAAAAACAGCAGTTAAAGCCACTCGAACTGACTGAATGCTAGGTGGATATTGGCTTTCGAAGGTATTAATAGCCTCTCCAAACAGGTGAGGTTATAACAAACAGATGGGGCAGGCTGAAAGCCTCGCCGTTGCTTACTTATTACGGATTTATATCAAATGTTGAGCAGTTGATTTTCTATCTAAAATACACGTCAGTATTGAGTCTCAGCTATTTTTTACATAAATCTAAACTGCTGTTTTTAGGTTGATGCGAAACAGCGCTGCAATCATTGTAATGTCCATCCCGCAAGCAGCCGTTCACCCTGTACTACTTTCAACGATTTCTCACCCGCGCACCTTGTATTGTGCGCACATGAATTCTGCTACATGACCAATTTCATTTAGACATTAAACAGAAAATTCATCACATCGCCATCCTGCACGACGTAGTCTTTACCCTCGACGCGCATCTTACCTTTTTCCTTGGCACCCGCTTCGCCGCCGCAGGCAATGAAGTCGGCATAAGAGATGGTCTGTGCGCGGATGAAGCCCTTCTCAAAATCGGTATGTATCACGCCTGCCGCTTGCGGTGCGGTGTCTCCCTTGTGGATGGTCCCTGT
>JAKFXW010000244.1 GCA_021731185.1 Gallionellaceae bacterium | reverse complement strand
GGCGCAGACAGAGTAACCTTCTGTCCCTGCAAGGCATGATACCTTTCCCATTCCTTGTGAAATGCGACAAAGCCTTGTGTAGCAAATTGCTGTAATACCATTTCCAATTCTGCCAACAACGCTGCCAGCAGGAAGTTGCGCTCCGGTATCTGCTCGACTAAATCGACCAAGCCAGTAACAGGTTGCTCGATTTGCGCCAAAAAAAATTTCGGGGCAGTAATATTTATGCCGATACCAATTACCACTGCACTGGGTCCCAGCATGTCACCTTGCGCCTCCAACAAGACTCCGCCTAACTTGGCTGTTTTTGATAATCCATCATTTGATTTTGATAAAACATCATTCGGCCATTTGAGTTGCACCCCATAAGCACCACATTTATGCAGGGCACGAATAAGTGCCACCCCTATCGCCAAACTCAATCCAGACAAGCCCGATAAACCGCATTCAAAACGCCACAACAAAGAAAAGGTGAGTGCATTGCCTAGCCCTGAATACCACTTGCGCCCCAGCCTTCCGCGTCCGCTATCTTGCCATTCTGCAGCGATTACACTGCCGCT
This sequence comes from Gallionellaceae bacterium, assembly GCA_021731185.1. Taxonomy (GTDB): domain Bacteria; phylum Pseudomonadota; class Gammaproteobacteria; order Burkholderiales; family Gallionellaceae; genus Nitrotoga. Next base: position 5,057 of record JAKFXW010000244.1, on the reverse strand, counting down.
GGGCGCACCCTGCATGGCGCGTTGCAGTAAGAGTGTATTAGTCGATGGAATGTTGTCGAATATTTCAATTTGCATTGGGGAGGCAGTTTTTTCACCTGCTTGTTGCTTCAAGCAGTGCTGCACAATGTCAGCGCGCAACCATTGCGGCGGGTTCGGCAAGCAATACCCTTTACCGCGCACGCTGTATAAAACCAGCCCCAGTTGGTCGACCTCACTCAGCGCATTGTTCACGCTGGCGCGCGATATTCCCAATCGTTGTGCCAATATTTCGCCGGAATGAAATTGGCCGTCCACCAGCAAGCGCAGCACAGTAAACGTAAGGGGACTTACGCTGCTGTGCGAACTAATTTGATATTTCATTTAGACAAAGTGCTTGTCTCCTGCCTTGGCAGGTACGGTGGATTCTCCGGTGTGTTGGATAAAAGCCAGAATTTCATCTTTACGGCTGAGCGCGTCCTGATACCCAAGCTCGATCATTGCGTTGCAGAAATTTTGTTCAAATAATAAATAGCTGACTAAATTCGCGCCGCTCTCCCGCATCGCACCGACGAAGCGCAGCAAAAAACGAATCGGCCGTGGCAAATTTTTGGCAAAACGTTCAGCAATTTTATCGATAGACTCACTCGGCTCGATCACCAGCACGTCCACATGATGCATGCCGGATGCCTTCTGCGCCTCTTCGGATAAATGAGCAACGGTGCGATTGATGCGGTGCAAGCGTTCGATGTCCACTTCCAGACTATCAAGGAAAATGCTGTTCATCACATGACCAGCAATTTGCGCCATCGAAGGATAACTCACCGTGTTCGAGCGTTTAGGGCTTGTATTCTTGCCTTGACCGGCCCCGATAATTAATACGTGGGTTGCTCCTAAATGCAATGCCGCACTAATTGGCGCGATTTGACGCATGGAGCCATCACCGAAATATTCGCGGTTAATGCGTACAGCGGGAAATACAAATGGGATTGCCGACGAGGCTAATAAGTGCCGGGTGTCGATGCGGGTTGGAATGCCAATACGCCGGGCGCGCACCCAAGGGCGTATGCTCTTCACCCCTTGATAAAACGTCACCGAATGCCCCGAAGTGTAGCCGGATGCGGTGACGCTCAAGGCATGTATTAGCCCGCCAGCGATGTGTTCTTGCAGCTTGCCCACGGGTAATCTATCGCGCAGAAGTTTGACTAAGGGTGAATTATCCAGCATTGAAACGCGGCTAAACCTGCTGCGGCCAATGCCGCTGAAAATAATCCCAGCCAACCACAACATTGTGTTTTTCAACACGCCAGGCCAATCTGTTCGGTAAATTTGGTTGGTGTGCGAGCTGCGCCAGATGCTCATGAGGTACTGCACGCCTTTGTGGAAGCTGTCGGCATTTATAGCCAGGGTTATCGCATTCAGCGAGCCTGCCGAGGTGCCGCATATCACAGGGAACGGGTTTGTCGCGTGGCGCGGTAAAAACTCGGCCATGGCTTTTAATACGCCGACTTGATAGGCAGCGCGAGCGCCACCTCCAGTTAAAATCAAGCCCAATTTTTGCGGTACGGTCATTACGGCTAGCCTCGTTCAGTGACTTATACCTTGGTCAGTATAATTTTATTCATTATCCCGTATCACCTTGGCATGTACCGTTTCCAGTGCATCTTTTAATGATTCTTCAGATAAATTATTCACGCTGGTCGAAAGCATATCGGCCGCCTCAATAGCTTTAACTGGCAAATCCTCGCTATCCATGTTGGCTACAAATACAGCCGCCGCACCAGCCACTCTGAGCAGGCTGGTGCGCTCTCTTATCAGCATTTCCATCTCCTTACGCAACATGCCAGCTTCCTGTTTGTGCTGTTTATCTGAACTCATATCTGGCATATCAACCCTTATTAAAAAATATAGCGAACAATCGTTGGCACGAATTATACCTGACCAAACATCTCATTCTAATAAGTCAGCCATAGTTTCTCCAGCCTTTTTACGGAAATGATAGTGGCAGTTTTTAGTTCCTGCGCGAAGAGCGATACCCTTAATTCCTGAAGCAGCCAGCCAAAACCTTCCCAGCGCTCATCGCCGCTGATTTTTTGTGCCGCTGCCTTGCGCTGCCACGCTTGCAACAAAATCTGCATTTGTGCAAATTGTTTGGCATCCCGTATCGAGTCTGCACGTAATTTATCCAGACGCACATTAATTGCTTTCAGATAACGCGGCATGTGCTGCAAATGCTCGTAAGCTGTGCGCGCAATAAATTCTTTACGCAGTAACCAGGCACATTGCTCACGTATATCTTGCACGATCTGAGTGTGAATTTTGGCAGCGGCCAGATTTTTTTGCACCTGCTGATACTCATTTAGAATGGCATCCACCAAACGGGCAATTTCCTGCGCGACTAAATTTAAACGGTTCTTAGCCACCGTGCAACGTGTACCAAATTCAGCTTCATTACGCGGCCACGGCTCGCTCAAACAACAGCGCTCGAATGTGACGGACAAAATTTGATTTTGCAAATCCTGTTGACTACCCAATGAAATAAATTTCATTGCCAATGCGCTGGGGATGTTTTTCTCCAGATATTTAACCTGCTCCTTCAAGGCCAACATGAACAGGCGACGCAAGCCAACACGGTGTGCAGCCTTGGCCTCCGCCTGTGTATCAAACACACACAGCGATACCCCTGCGCCATTATCAACCCCCATCCCTTTATCAACTAGCGCATTAAACACGGTGACCGTTTGCCCGGCGCGTTGGATCTGCGAGGTTTCCTGAAACTCCGAAAAACTCCAGCTGGTAAAGTATGTTGTTGCCGCAGCAGACGCCTCCTTCACCAGCAATGGAGCCAGTTTTGGTGTTAGCTGCTCGCGCAATTGCAAAAGGTTACGCGATATACCGAGTTGCCGCCCATGTTCATCCATCACATGAAAATTCATCAGCAAATGGACTGGCAATTGCTCCATGCGAAACGCATCTGGTGGCACATCGAGTTGATTCAGGCTGCGTATATATTTGGTTAATGCTTGCAGTAACGGAGTGTCGGATGGCGCGACTGCACAGCAAAATTGCGCGGAAAATTCAGGCACGGGCACGAGATGGCGACGCAATTTTTGCGGCAAGGTTTTCACCAACTGCGTAACTTTTTCTGCCAGTAAGCCCGGCACTAAATATTCGCAGTGCGGCGCAGACACTTGATTCAACAATGCCAGCGGCACGCTCAAGGTCACGCCATCATCACTTTTGCCTGGCGCAAAATGATAGGCCAGCGAGAAACTGACATGGTTCATTAGTATCTGCGGCGGGAATTGATCGGTGGTAATGCCCGCCGCTTCATGCCGCATTAAATCATCGCGCTGTAAAAACAACAAACGCGGATCGGCACGTTCCGCCTCTTTGCGCCATGCCTCAAAGGTTGCGCCATTGTGAATAGGATGACCAGAAAATTGCGCGGGAATGCGGCTGTCGTAAAATGCAAAAATTAATTCTTCATCAACCAGCACATCCGGGCGACGCGCTTTGTGTTCCAGTGCTTCGATGTCATGGATGAGCTTTTGGTTGTGAGCAAAAAATGCAGCGGTGGTATGAAATTCACCGGCCACCAGCGCCTGCCGAATAAATATGGCGCGTGCTTCAGCCGCATTCATCGGCCCGAAATGCACGCGCTTTTTGGGATGGATGAGCAAGCCATATAAGGTGCTGCGCTCAAACGCCACCACTTGTGCGGCTTTTTTCTCCCAGTGCGGATCGAAATAATGTCGCTTGATTAAATGCGCGCCAACTTCCTCCAGCCACTCCGGCTCGATGCGCGCCACACAGCGTGCATACAACTTGGTCGTCTCCACTAACTCGGCGGCCACCACCCACTTGCCGCCCTTTTTGGATAGCACGGAGTTGGCCACAATGTGAAATTTTATCTCGCGCGCACCCAAATAATACGCCTCGCGATCCACTCCCTTGCAACCGATATTGCCCAGTAACCCGCACAACAACGCCTTGTGTATCTCCACATACGTGGCTGGTACTTCATTTAAGCGCAAGTCCATTTCCACCATTTGCGCGTGCAGTTGCTGATACAAATCGTGCCATTCACGCAAACGCAGTGCGGACAAAAAATTTGCATGACATTCCTGCGCCCACAAACGATTACTTTTTTTATGTTTGATCGCTTCCTGAAACCACGCCCATAATTTTATGTAGGATAAAAAATCCGAACGCTCATCATTAAATCTCTGATGTGCTGCATCCGCTGCCTCGCGACGTTCTGTGGGGCGGTCACGCGGATCTTGTAACGACAGCGCGCTGGCGATAATCAGAATTTCCTGCAAGCAATTAAATTGCCGACCCGCCAACAGCAGGCGTGCAATTTTTGGATCCAGCGGCAATTTCGCTAATTCATACCCTAGCGCAGTGAGTTGATGTGTTTGGCGACCCTCGTGCTCATTAGGCGCGACCGAATGCTGCTCTTTGATTGCCCCTAACTCGGTCAATAATTGATAGCCGTCGGCAATCGAGCGCGCACTGGGTGCTTCGATAAACGGGAATTTATCCACGCTGCCTAAATTGAGCGCGCTCATACGTAAAATAACCGTGGCTAATGACACGCGAAAAATTTCAGCGTCGGTGTATTCCGCACGCATCAAAAAATCAGCCTCATCATATAAACGCACGCAGATGCCGCTCATCACCCGACCGCAACGCCCTGCTCGCTGATTCGCTGCTGCGCGGGAGATTTTTTCGACGCGCAATTGTTCGACTTTTTGCCGGATGCTGTAGCGGTTAATGCGTGCTAATCCGCTGTCAATTACATAAGCGATGCCTGGCACGGTGAGCGAAGTTTCTGCCACATTAGTCGCCAGCACCACACGACGCACACCGAATGAGGGCTTGAAAATTCGATCCTGCTCGGCCACCGACAGGCGCGAAAACAACGGTAGAATTTCCAGCGTGCCATGCTTGCCGTGCGGCATTTTACGTAATGCTTCGGCTGTCTCGCGGATCTCGCGCTCACCTGGTAAAAACACCAACACATCACCGCGTAATCCGCCAACACTTAATTCATTTAATGTTGCACAGATTGCATC
>JAKFXW010000252.1 GCA_021731185.1 Gallionellaceae bacterium | reverse complement strand
ATTCATTTTACTATTATCCTTTATCGGTCATGCAGATGATTGATGCCTGTTTGATGTCCGGGACATGAAATTGCGGGAAAGGGAACACCCTATGCAGAATTGGGAAATATATGTCCACTGGTGATTTCCCTGCTTTGGTCGTTTCCGTTCACACCGTAATCCAGTAGAATCCTGTCATTGAAAAATAGTCGATGCACAATGAGCAATATCCAAATGAGCGAAATAAAAGCATACATGCAGCAAGTAGGGCAGCAGGCGCGAGCTGCTTCGCGCTTGATGGCGCAGGCGGATACCGCGGTTAAAAATCGCGCGCTGGAAAATATCGCCGCTGCCATTTTGAGCCATTCCGCGCAACTGCTTGCAGAAAATGCCAAAGATATAAGCGCAGCGCAGAAAAATGGGTTGGATGCAGCCTCGGTTGATCGGCTCACCCTTACCGAAAAAAATATACACAGCATGGCCGAAGGCTTGCTGCAAATTGCCTCGCTACCCGATTTGATCGGCGAAATAAGTGAGTTGAAATTTCGCCCTTCCGGCATTCAAGTGGGAAAGATGCGCGTGCCGCTGGGTGTCGTTGGTATTATTTATGAATCACGTCCCAACGTGACTGCTGATGCTGCCGGGCTGTGTTTGAAATCGGGCAATGCGGCGATTCTGCGCGGTGGCTCGGAGGCATTTTATTCTAATCAGGCCATTGCCGTGTGTGTGCATCAAGGCTTGCAGCAAGCAGGTTTGCCCGCAACCGTGGTGCAGGTGATTAACATCACAGATAGGGCGGCGGTGGGCGAGTTGATTACTATGCGTGACTATGTTGATGTGATCGTGCCACGCGGCGGCAAGAGCCTGATTGCACGCATCTCGGAGGAGGCCAAGGTGCCGGTAATTAAACATCTGGACGGCATTTGCCATGTTTACATTGATGATGAGGCAGATTTAGAGAAGGCCATACGTATCGCGGACAACGCTAAAACACAGCGTTTCGGCGTGTGCAACACGATGGAAACGTTGCTGGTAGCACGCAGTGTGGCGGCAAAAGTATTGCCTGATTTATGCAAAATTTATCTGGATAAAAAAGTAGAATTGCGCGGCGATGAGACGGCACGTTCGCTGGTTAAACAAATGCGCGTGGCGACCGAGGAAGATTGGCGTACCGAGTATCTCGCGCCAATTTTAAGCATACGTGTGGTGGCGGGGTTGGATGAAGCGATAGCGCATATCAACACTTATGGCTCACAGCACACCGATAGTATCGTCACAGAAAATTACAGTCATGCCATGCGATTTTTGCGTGAGGTGGATTCCAGTTCGGTGATGGTCAATGCCTCCACGCGCTTTGCCGATGGCTTTGAATATGGCTTGGGCGCTGAGATAGGCATCTCCACTGATAAAATTCATGCGCGTGGTCCAGTCGGTTTGGAAGGGCTGACCTCGCAGAAATTTATTGTGTTGGGTAGTGGGCAGATTCGCACCTAAGGGCACATCTAAAAATTCAACTTCCGTCGCCATACTGTGTTGCTCACAAAAAATTACTCCTAACATACCAAATGTATGCGTCGTCATAATTTTTTGTTCGCGCCTTGTCTGGCTTAGCAATTTGAATTTTTAGAAGCACCCTTAAGATTCACCACGGATAATTTGTTATCAAAATATAAAACAAAAAGAACTCATCAGGAAAAAATTAAATGGCCCAAATCATAGAAATAAAAGTGCCGGATATCGGCGATTTTAAAGACGTACCGGTGATTGCAGTGTTGGTCAAAGCGGGCGAAAAGATCGCCGTTGAGCAGACACTGCTGACGCTGGAAACCGATAAGGCAACGGTCGATGTGCCGTCTCCCAGTGCAGGTGTGATCAAAGAATTAAAGCTTAAGTTATGGGACAAAGTGAATACGGGAAGCGTGATTTTAACGTTGGAAGTGGCAGACGCAATCGTGGTGCCAACACCCAACCCAGCACCCAAAGCAGATGCACCCGCCAGCACGCCCAGTGTTGTTCCAACTCCTGTGGTAGCAGTTGCGGCACAACCTGTCGTCAAAGGAGACTTCCACGCTGAAGTGGTGGTGATAGGCGCAGGCCCCGGCGGCTACACCGCAGCATTTCGTGCGGCAGATTTGGGTAAGCAGGTCATTCTAATTGAGCGTCACAGCAGGCTTGGCGGTGTGTGTTTGAATGTCGGCTGCATTCCTTCCAAGGCCTTGCTGCATGTAGCCAAAGTGATTGCAGAAGCCGATGACGTGGCACATCACGGGGTGACGTTTAGCAAGCCTGCCATTGATATTGATAAAGTGCGTAGCTGGAAAGATGACGTTATCAATAAGCTAACTGGCGGACTTTCCATGTTGGCCAAGCAGCGTAAAGTGCAAGTGGTGACGGGCACGGCGCAATTTTCTTCGGCCAATAGCGTCATTGTACAAACTGCTGACGGCGCTAAAACAATTACCTTTGATAACGCCGTCATCGCCGCAGGTTCAAGCGTGGCGCGTATTCCTGGCTTCCCCTATGATGATCCGCGCCTGATTGATTCTACTGGCGCGCTGTTGTTGCAGGATATTCCAGCGCGGTTGCTGATTATTGGCGGCGGTATTATCGGCCTGGAAATGGCGACGGTTTATGATGCGCTGGGCAGCAAAATTACGGTGGTGGAATTGGCTGATGGTTTGATGCCTGGCGCAGATCGCGACCTTGTACGCGCCTTGCACAAGCGTATTGAAAAGCGCTACGAAGCTATTTATCTCAAAACTAAAGTAACGCAAATTGAAGTCTTGCCACAAGGCTTGCAGGTGACCTTTGCTGGCGACAATGCTCCTGTTCCACAATTGTATGATCGTGTTTTATTGGCGGTGGGTCGTCGTCCGAATGGCCGCGAAATTGCCGCACAGCAAGCTGGTGTAACGGTAGACGAGCGCGGATTTATTCCGGTCAATAAACAGCAGCGTACCAACGTCGCACATATTTATGCCATTGGCGATATCGTTGGCGACCCCATGTTGGCGCATAAAGCAGTGCATGAGGCCAAAGTTGCCGCTGAGGTGATCGCCGGACACAAAGCCAGTTTCGACGCACTCACCATTCCTTCGGTCGCATACACCGATCCGGAAATTTCGTGGATGGGACTGACCGAAACGCAAGCCAAGGCGCAGGGCATCGCTTATGAAAAAGCCAGCTTCCCGTGGGCGGCCAGCGGTCGTGCGCTATCCATGGGGCGCGACGAGGGGCTGACTAAAATTTTATTTGACCCTGAGACCAGACGCATTCTGGGCAGCGGCATTGTCGGTAGCAATGCTGGAGAATTGATTGCGGAAACCGTGCTGGCACTGGAGATGGGCGCAGACATGGAAGACCTGGCACTGGCTATTCATCCGCATCCCACGCTATCTGAGACAATTGGATTTGCGGCGGAGATTGCAGAGGGCAGTATTACCGATTTGTACATGCCGAAAAAACGACGTTAAAAACTGCTGCGCTTGTCATAACTATGTTGCTCAATGACTCGAAATGCTCATTGACTTCGAGTCAACTCCGCTTTCGTGTCCTTTCGCGCCTTGTTCTGCCATCGCTCGCGACGTTTTTAATCGTCTCTTTGGGTAATAACACAATCATTCCAGTTTGCAATAAAGCGAGAACAAGGCGGCAAGGATGAGGCGACGAAGACAGTACATTTTAGTACGGCTAGAAGCCGAAGACGCGGCCAACACCGTTATCGTTTCTATTGCGGACTGGAATTAATGGAGGCTTTCAACCAATTTTTAACCAGCGATCTCAGTCTATGGGGATTATTTCTCGCCAGTTTGCTCGGCGCAACGCTGCTCCCCGGCGGCTCAGAAATTGTGCTCATCGGCGTATTAAAACTCCATCCTGAATTATTCTGGCCAGCCATTTTGCTCGGCACATTAGGCAACACCTTGGGCGGGATGATTACGTTTGCGATGGGTTGGATGCTGCCTGCAACCCAGCAACTCAAACATGTCGAAAAAATGCGCCGTTACGGCACACCCGCGCTGCTATTGGCGTGGACACCGTTAATGGGCGATGCGCTTTGTTTGGCTGCAGGTTGGTTGCGCTTGAATATTGGGTACGCGCTGTTGTTTATGGCGGTGGGAAAATTGGCGCGGTATTGGATTGTCGCAATGGCTGTTTAATAATTTTTTGCGCTTCCAATCCGGCTCATATTTTGGAGCGATTAGGTAATTTCTGGAAAGACAAAAAACCGTGGGAGGCAATTGAAAGTAAGCCGTGGATCAAACAAAATCAGGCCGTATAAATTGCACCCAAAACACATGTGTGGCGTGCGCCTGTTACGTCAGGTAAATTGGCACTTTGTCCAGCTAAGGTTTGCTGTGCCAACCAAGCAAAAGCGATCGCTTCCATCCAGTCTGCCTCGATTCCCAACACATCCGTCAGCAATACTTTAGCCTTCGGTAAGGCTGATTTTAATTGTTTAACTAACGCATGATTATGTGCCCCACCACCACATAAATACACTTCTTGTGCACCACTGCAATACTGCTTAATTGCTTGGGCGATACTGTGGCTGGTTAATGCCAACAGCGTAGCCTGCACATCCGCAGGTGCCTCGTTACCTGTTAATTTGCTGGACAGCCATTTCATGCTGAATAAATCGCGTCCGCTGCTCTTGGGTGGAGGGGTATGAAAAAATGGTTCGCTGAGCATATTTTGCAGCAGTGCAGGGATGACTGCTCCGCTGGCGGCCCACTCACCTCCCCGATCAAACGATACGCCGCGCTGTAATTTTATCCAGGCATCCATCAGCAAGTTTCCGGGGCCGCAATCAAAACCTGTGGTGGCACGTTCAGGCTGTAGGTTAGTTAGATTGCTGATGCCGCCGATATTAACGATTACGCGATGCACGGTGGGATGTCGCAAGACTTGATGGTGAAATGCAGGAACCAGCGGTGCACCTTGTCCGCCTGCGGCTATGTCGCGGCTGCGGAAGTCACTTATTACGGTGATGCCACTTAATTCTGTCAGCAGCGCAGCATTGCCTAGCTGTATGGTGTAGTGCTGATCGGGTCGGTGGCGTATGGTTTGACCATGACAGCCAATCGCCTTAATTTGGTCAGCTAGGCAATGCGCTTTTTTTAGCAAGTCTGCCGTAGCAGTCGCGTATAAATGCGCGAGTTGGTTGCTCACTAATTGTGCTTTATGCAGATCATTAAAATCAGGTTGATGCAACGCCAGCAAATCTGCTTGCAACATAGACGTATAGGCCAGGTAATGACTTGCGATCAACTTGGGCTGGCGGGCAGAAAAATCAACCAGGGCGACATCAATGCCGTCCAAACTGGTGCCGGACATAATGCCTATGTAAAAGTCAGTTTTTTGCACGGCTGCACCTCGCCAGAAATGTTTCTTTAAATAGCTGACCAGAAGTGTTTTTTAAATAGTTGGTTAGTCCAGCTTGGCAACATGTGTAAACAACGCCAGTCGCTCAGTCAATTCACGCGTAGTATTCAAAAAAACGATTTTTTGATCCGACGGAATCGGGCTTGCATCAGGCAAGACTACGCGCATCGGGTCACGATGTTGACCATTTACCATAAATTCATAATGTAAATGTGGCCCACTAACCAACCCTGTCATGCCGACATAGCCAATCACCTCACCT
>JAKFXW010000204.1 GCA_021731185.1 Gallionellaceae bacterium | reverse complement strand
GAATTGTTCATTTTAAGGGTGATGGTTATATCGGAAATACGTTTGGAGAATAGTGGCAGGCTTTGAAAATTGCAACTTTAACCGCTAGTCAAAAAATTAATACTACAAATCAATATCCAACTAATGGTTGTTAACAAAGCATTGATACCGACTCTAAAGACACTTATCTTACCAGCCGACATCAGGTAAGCTAGACTACGGTTTTTAGATTTAACACAATAGCATTAAGCGGTTTAAAATTCGTCACGGCTTGTTCTTTAAGCCCACTTTTTCGGCAAGTTTACTATTATTCGGAGAAAATCATGCATATATTAAATTGGGGTTCAAGATTACTTAGCGCTGCACTTATCGTCACACTGGCTGCTTGTTCCAGCGCAAACAAAGTGGAGAGTAATTTAGGGCTGGAGGGTGTGCCGGATTGGGTAAACCAAGGTACGCAAGCTTTAAATAACAAGGATGGTCGATTATTTCATGGGGTAGGTATGGCTCGTGAAATGGGAGATATGGCACTGCAAAAATCGACGGCGGATAATCGTGCACGGACTGAAGTGGCACTCATTCTAACCTCTTTCCTAAAGGTGGTTGGCAAGGATTATGCAGCCTCTGAAAAAACTGCCAACACCACCGAAAATGTAACCTCAGTCTCGCGGCAGATTTCCAGTATGAGCGAGGTAAACTTACCTGGTTCGAGAATCATTGCATCATATCGCGACACGAAAAAAAACGTTATTTACTCCCTCGCCGAGCTGGATATCAAACAAGTGAGTCCAATTTTGGATAGCGTGAAGGATATGAATCAAGATTTACGACTCTACTTTGATGAAAACGCAGATAATATTTTTGACCGTTTAACCAAGGGGAAAAGATAATGCTTAAATTGACGCTACCAAATTTCAAGCTGGGCTTTGTATTAACCATGCTCTTGCTGGCAGGGGGTTGCGCCACCTCCGTAGAACGCATGGATGCGGGTCAGGTTAAAGACCTCAGCGGCGCATGGAATGACACAGATTCACAGCAAGTCTCAGAGGAGATGATCCGCGATGTGTTGAGCCGAGGCTGGATGGCTGAATTTATGAATAACAAAAATCGCCAACCCGCCTTGATAGTAGGAGAAGTTCGCAACCTGAGTCACGAACATATTAATGTGAATACGTTTGTGGCTGACATGGAGCGTGCGCTGATCAATGCTGGCAAGGTTAAATTTGTCGCCTCCTCCACCGAACGCAATGAAATTCGCACCGAGCGTAAAGACATGGATCTCAACGCCAGCGAAGCGACACGCAAGGCGATGGGACAAGAGCAAGGCGCGGACTTTATGTTGAAAGGCACGATCAACACCATCATTGATGCCTCCGGCAGCACGCAGGTGCGTTTCTATCAGGTGGATTTAACCTTGATTAACCTAGTCGACAACAACAAAGTTTGGATAGGGCAAAAGAAAATTAAAAAGCTGGTCGAGCGCAGCAAACTCCGATTTTGAGCAATTCTGATGAAACAACTGATATAACTACTAGCCATCTGACTAACCCAGCAAAAGACGCTGGGCAAGTCATTGGTTATAGCCATTCGACTAGGTTGTCAAAAGACAACAACCAAGTCGCTGGTTATGAAGCACGTAGTGAGTAAGTTACTTTTTAGGTGAGCAGAGGTGGGACAGCGACATGCCTTTTCATGGCTATTTTTTTTGACATTGGGCGGGTGCGCCTCGTACAGCGATTCTTTCATGACCATAGAGCGCGCATTAGCCACGCGACAATACGATGTTGCCTTACAAAGTATTGAACGGCAGTCAAATCAAAAAAATCAGCGTGTGCTTTATCTGCTGAACAAAGGCATGATCTTGCGTATGAAGCGCGATTTTACTGGCTCTAACGTTGCCCTGGAGGCGGCCAAGCAAGAGATGAATCGGCTATATGCCACCAGCATCCGTGAAAATGCGCTGTCCTTTGTGATCAACGATTCCACCGTCAGTTATACAGGAGATGAGTATGAACAGGTGTTGCTGCATTTTTATATGGCACTGAATTTTCTGGAACTGGGCAAGCCAGATGCCGCACGGGTAGAGGCATTGCAGGTCGATGTAAAATTGCGTGAACTGAATGAAAATATCAGTTCATTTAAATCGGGTGAACATGCTTTATTGCGCTATCTGACCGCGATGATTTATGAAGACGGCAGCGAGTGGAGTGATGCCATGATTGCTTATCGTAAAGCGTATGAGGAATACAAAAAAACCACTACAACAGCCGTCCCTACCTTGCTGAAACAAGATTTATTGCGCCTGACTCAGCGTTTAGGATTGCGCGATGAGGAGGAAAAATATCGAACTGAGTTCGGTATCACACCAGAAAAAATACCCTCCATACCACCACAAGAACCTCCTAAAAAATCTGCCCAAGAGTCCAACGAACATGAGCAACTTGCCATACCCAGAAACGGGGAGTTAGTGTTTTTTCTGCATAACGGCTTAGCTCCTATTAAACGCGAAAAAGCCGTCTCCTTGCCGGATGTAAGCAGTGGCAAAATCGTGCGGATTGCATTGCCATATTATCAAGCACGGCTCAATCTGGTACACGCAGCGCGCATCAGCGTGGTGGAACAACAGCCCATGCCAAACATATTGCTGCCAAATTTAAACAACTCCGATTTAATCAACCCTGGCTTAATCAAACCCGATTTAGTCAAACCAAATACAAACACAACGAATACCAAGACCACTGAACAGATGGAGAATGTTGCCGCAGTTGCCGAGCACACGCTGAATGCACGTATGCCAGCCATTACTGCACGCACTTTAGCTCGTGCAGTTGCTAAAGTTCAATTACAGAAAGCTGTAACCAAGCCGTCAAACAAAGATAACGATGCGATGGTAAGATTAATCGGTGGCGTTGCCATGCAAATTGCATCAATTGCCACTGAGCGCGCAGACACGCGCAGTTGGCTGACGCTACCCTCAAATATTCAGTTGGCGCGGCTGCCACTGTCGCCTGGCAGTTACAGGGTCAAGATAGAACTACTTGCGGCAGGTGGGCAGGTGGTCGACACACGCGAGTACGCAGATATTATTGTTACCCCTGCGCGCAAAACCTATTTGACGGAGCATTGGGTGGCGGTGCAACCTGCTATTGTGCCAACCACAATCTCACCACCCGTTACCTTGGTACCTTTATCTCAATCTAGCCGCCAGGAGTCCGCCGCATCACCTGCATCAGCAACACCGGCTCCAACGGAGCTTATCGCCGCACAATCCACCTCAGCACTATCCTCAAATACCAACCAAGCTATCGGGAGAAAATAATGCGCGCTATCATTTTAACCATACTGATTACTACCATCTTGGGCGGTTGCGTTTCATCCAAACTACCTCAACCTGACTGGGTTACAGGCGCAAGCAGAGAGTTCCCAAGCACGGATTATTTACTGGGGCGCGGGCAAGCAAATTCACAAGAAGATGCCAAAGATAGAGCGCGCGCCGATATTGCGAAGGTGTTTCAAGTAGCGATGACTGTCGCCAGCGATGATGTGCAAAGTTTTAAGACTCACTCTACCAATGACCCGTCGGCGGATGACTCCGCTGCAAGCGATCATTCAGCCAACAGGAGTACAGGAAAATTTGAAGGTAGTTATTCTCGCCGCATTTCTGCACACACCGAACAGGTTGTGCGTGGCATTCAAATAGTGGAGCAGTGGCAAGATCCCGCCACCCGCAGTTACCACGCGCTGGGCATCCTGCCTCGAGCGCAAGCTGCCACTAGTTTTCGTCAGGAACTTGGCGAACTGGATAGAATGACTACTCTGCACATTGATCACGCGCAGAGCAGTCAAGATTTATTTCTGAAAATTGCTGCTGCCAGCTTGGCGTTAGAATCCCAGCAAGCGCGTGAGTCCGTGCAAAAATCCCTGCAAATTGTCGATGTCAGCGGACGCGGGATACCTTCCAATTTAAGCAGCGCACAACTTAAATCAAATCTGGGCAGCTTGCTGCAACGCATCAAGCTGGCTCCAGACATAGCTGCCGATGCACCGCCGGGTTTTGCAGAAATTATAAACGGCGCGTTAGCACATGCGGGTTATTTGCTGGAAGAAAAAAAACAAGCTGAATTTATCGTGCGCGCCCACATAAATTTAACCGATCTGGGACAGCAAGGTGGTTGGTATTGGCAGCGTGGCAATTTAGAAATCACCTTGATCGAAGCGGCCAGTGGTCGCGTGCGCGGCACAAAAAACTGGCTCATAAAAAGCAGTGCGCCAGATAAAGCCAGTGCTATCAAACGCGCCTTAGGACACGCAGAAACCGTGTTGAAAAATGAGTTGGGGCAGGCCATCATTAACATGGCAATAGGAAAAATTTAGAAAATCACTGATCCCTAATCAGTGTTTATTTAACGGATAGACGTTAGTTCGTTCTGAATTTTCAAAGCCAGCGTCAACACATCTTTCATGTTTTCACCGACACAGGTGTAATGCCCCATTTTCCGTCCTGCGCGCGCCTCTTGTTTGCCGTACAAATGCAGCTTGGCGTGCGGGTGACGCAATACTTTAGTCCAATCTGGCACATTTTTTTCATGCCATAAGTCACCTTCCCATAGATCACCAAGGATATTTACCATCACCGATGGCTGACACACAGTCACATCACCCAGAGGCAAGCCGCATAAGCTGCGAACCTGTTGCTCAAACTGCGAAGTCGTGCAAGCGTCCAGCGTGAAATGGCCACTGTTATGCGGACGCGGGGCAATTTCATTCACCAATAACTCACCTGCCTGAGTGAGAAAAAATTCCACTGCCATCACGCCACAATATTGCAGCTTGTCTGCAATGTGCTGCGCTGCTTGCGTTGCAACTTCAGTCAGAGCAGGAGCGATACGCGCTGGGACTATGCCTATATCCAGAATCCCATTACGATGTATATTTTCGCTGGGCGGATAAGTGGACATACTGCCATCAGCACTGCGTACTAAGATGATGGAAATTTCCATTTTTATAGCGACCAACTCTTCCAACACTGCTGGCTGTGCGCCAAAATCCTGGTATGCCTGTTGCGCCTCGCGCAAGGTGTGCACCATTTTTTGCCCCTTGCCATCGTAGCCCAAGCGACTGAGTTTGAGTACCGCAGGCAGGCCTGTGTGTTGCACCGCCGTGGCTACTTGCTGAGATTTTTCGATGATGGCGAAACGCGCGGTTTTAAAACCATTGCTCTGTAAAAAATTCTTCTCGCGTATGCGATCTTGAGTAATCGCCACGACTGCGCCAGAAGGTCTCACTGGCAGGAATTTCGCCAGATATTCCAACACGGTAGCGGGTACATTTTCAAACTCAGTAGTAATAGCCGCACATGTTTCGGCTAATTTATCCAGCGCTGCTTGATCAGTGTACTCAGCTTGAATATGGGTATTGGCCAATTGCGCGGCGGGGCTATCAGGATCAGGATCAAGCACGGTGACCTGATAACCCATGGTGCGCGCAGCCACAACAAACATTCGCCCCAGTTGCCCACCACCAAGTATGCCTAAAGTTGCATTCGGTAAAATAACATCTGATGCAATCATTTCACAGGTGGCAGTTTCATCGCCATGGCAGCTTTTGTTTGAGCTTGACGAAGAGCACGCAACTTCAATGCAATTTTTTCATCGTGTAGCGCTAAC
>JAKFXW010000169.1 GCA_021731185.1 Gallionellaceae bacterium | reverse complement strand
GCTGTGGGGTTATGTGTGCCAGCGAACAGAACCGCAAGCGGATATGGCGTATTTTGAACTGCAATCTGGGTGGCTGAAAATCTGTCAAACTGAGCACTTTTCGTCAAACAATCAAGAGGAATTCTCATGAAATATTCGATGGAGATAAATGCTTCCCGGCTATAAACACGGACCGTTATCTGCTATCTGCGTCTAAATTAAACCGACGATGAGCGAACTTAAAACCAAGAAAATTGCTAATCTAATCGCAAATGACTGGGGTTCACACAGCCACGTTCATACGCTCTTGCTGATGGCGGTGACCGTCGTCGGGATTTATTTGTGTTACCGGCTGGTCGCACCCTTCTTACCCGCGTTTGCTTGGGCCGTGGCGCTGGTCGTCTTGTTCGCTCCGTTCCATCGATGGCTTGAGTCGAAAGTAAAATATCCCAATTTGGCTGCCACGATCTGCGTCTTGGTGGCCGCTTTGGTCGTGGTTGTGCCGGCGATGTTCGTGGCGGAGCGGATCATTGGCGAAGCCGCCAAAGGCGCGGAGACCACCAAGACCATGATCGAGTCTGGAGCATGGCGCCGTACTTTCGAGAACCACCCGTTCATTGCGCCTGTTGGCCATTGGATCGATCGGCAGTTTGATCTGCCGGGACTGGTCAATACCGCTGCCGCATGGCTGACTGGCGTCGCCACTTCTTTTGTTCAGGAATCCGTGCTGCAATTGATTGGCGCTGTTCTGACCTTTTATATATTTTTCTATTTCCTGCGCGACCGGGGCGCGGCGCTCGAGTGGCTTCGGTCCCTGTCGCCACTCTCGGAAGTGGACATGAACCGAATGTTTAACGATGTCAGTGATACCGTTCATGCGACCCTCTACGGCACGCTTGCCATCGCTGTTGTGCAGGGTACCCTGGGCGGACTGATGTTTTGGTGGTTGGGCTTGCCGACACCACTGCTGTGGGGAATTGTAATGGGGCTGCTTGCCGTGGTGCCGGTGTTAGGTGCCTTTGTCATTTGGATTCCTGCGGCCATCTTTCTGGCTTTGGATGGCAGCGGAGGGAAAGCCCTGTTGCTCACCCTTTGGGGCACGATCGTGGTCGGCGGAATCGACAACTTACTGTATCCGATGTGGGTTGGAAGACGATTGAAAATGCACACCGTGCTCGCGTTTATTTCTATCGTTGGTGGACTGATTATTTTCGGTCCATCCGGCCTGATTCTGGGGCCTGTGATATTCACAGTCACCAAGGTACTTTTGGAAATCTGGAGCCGTCAGAATAAAGCTGAACAAGCAAAAGGCAGGGCTGGGTAAAGCAAGTCGACGTGAACAGTGTTTCGGGCAGCGCGCGTTCGACACGCTCGATGCGCTTGAAACACATCCTGAAGGCGCTTTGAAAAGCTTTGAAAAGCTTTGAATCAAACCCGGAACGTATGCGCGGCATCGCCGGATGGGAATGGATAATTATTTCTGTTTCTAACTGGAAATGGAATAAAAACTCCTCCTCCCACCAAGCAACCACGCGCCGTCGGGTGAGGAAGAAATTTAGTATGAATAAAAAACCCCGCAGCAAGCTGCGGGGTTTTAATTTCGAAAACTTTTACATCTATACCCCGAGAGGCAGGAAATTCAACCCAAAGGGATAAATTAGAAATAAACAGCCTAATCTCCCCGTACTATACAATTTTCCAGCCTATGCAATCTCCTGCGTTTTTTGAGTTTGCACGCTCTGCCTTGCTGTTGTAATGCTCAGTGCCTGCTTGTGTCGCGCTGCATGATAGGCCAGCCCTGTGCCCGCAGGAATCAAACGTCCAACAATTACGTTTTCTTTTAATCCACGCAAATCATCGCGCTTGCCCATAATTGCTGCTTCGGTCAACACGCGCGTGGTTTCCTGGAATGATGCCGCAGAAATAAACGAGTCCGTTGAGAGTGAGGCCTTAGTGATACCCAACAGCATCGGGATATACGATGCCGGACGTTTGCCTAATGCCTCAACACGTTCATTCTCGCGTAGAAACTCTGCACGCTCAACTTGCTCTTTCAGAATAAAGTTGGTATCACCTTCATCGGTAATTTGCACGCGACGCAACATCTGCCGCACGATGACTTCAATATGTTTATCGCTGATTTTAACGCCTTGCAAACGGTATACGTCCTGCACTTCGTCCGTAATATACCGTGCTAATTCTGGCACACCCAGCAAACGCAGGATGTCATGCGGATCACGCGGACCGTCGACAATCATCTCGCCTTGATTCACCACTTGACCATCATGCACCAACACATGCTTGTCTTTGGTAATCAGGAATTCATGCGCGACCCCTTCAGCATCCGTAATCACCAAACGCTGCTTGCCCTTGGTGTCTTTACCAAATGATGCAGTACCAGTGACTTCAGCCAGAATGCCGGCATTCTTGGGCGAACGCGCTTCAAACAATTCTGCAACACGCGGCAAACCGCCCGTAATATCGCGCGTCTTGCTGATTTCCTGCGGGATACGCGCCAGCACATCGCCGACACCAACTGGCTGGCCATCTGCCACGGTAATAATAGAACCCGTTTGGAAGGTAACCGAAATAGCCAAATCAGTTCCAGCAATTTTGATTTCCTGACCTGCCGCATCCAGTAAGCGCACCAAGGGGCGCAACGCACCTTTACCTTGCGTGCCAGCACGTTTTGGATCAATTACCACCAGTGTTGATAGACCCGTCACTTCGTCTATCTGACGCACAACCGTTACGCCTTCTTCAACATTTTCAAATCGCGCCTTACCCGCATATTCCGTAATAATCGGACGCGTATGCGGATCCCACGTAGCTAAGACTTCACCAGCACGAACAGGCTTACCTTCGCGCACAGTCAACATTGCACCATACGGCACTTTATGCAGCTCACGCTCGCGCCCGTGATCATCCACCACCATTACTTCGCCGCTGCGTGCAACGACAACAACTTCGCCACGCGCAGTGTTAACGGTACGCATGTTGGCACTGTATTTAATTGCACCATTAGATTTACTTTCAACCTGGCTGGCCACGACGGTACGCGAAGCGGCACCACCAATATGGAAGGTTCGCATGGTCAATTGAGTGCCCGGCTCGCCAATGGATTGCGCGGCAATCACACCGACAGCTTCACCCACGGTAACCAATCCGCCGCGACCTAAATCACGACCATAACATTGCGCGCACAAGCCATAGCGTGTATCGCACGTTAATGGGGTACGCACACTCACTTCGTCTATGCCCAAAGCTTCTACGGTTTCTACCATAGTCTCATTCAACAGCGTGCCAGACTCATACAGCGTCTCGCTATTTTCCGGATTGACAATATCCTTGTTGCAGACACGACCTAAAATACGTTCACGCAAGGACTCGATGACTTCACCACCTTCAACCAGTGCCCTAAGTGCTGCGCCATTGTTGGTTTTGCAATCATCTTCAGTTACAACCAAGTCTTGCGTTACGTCAACCAGACGGCGAGTTAAATAACCCGAGTTTGCCGTTTTCAACGCTGTATCGGCCAGACCCTTGCGCGCACCGTGCGTGGAAATAAAATACTGCAACATGTTCAGACCTTCGCGGAAGTTCGCGGTGATTGGTGTCTCAATAATCGAACCATCCGGCTTGGCCATCAAACCGCGCATCCCCGCCAGTTGGCGTATCTGTGCGGCCGAACCACGCGCGCCGGAGTCTGCCATCATATAAATGGCATTGAATGATTCTTGCATCACGGGCTTGCCTTTTTTATCTGTAAGTGCCTCGCCGCTCTTACGATCAACAACCGCTTCGCTACCCAACTGATCCATCATGGCTTTGGCCACGAGATCGCCAGTGCGTCCCCAGATGTCTACCACCTTGTTGTAGCGCTCACCTTGCGTAACCAGCCCTGAGGTATATTGCACGTCGATTTCGCGCACTTCTTTTTCGGCAGTATTAATCAATTCATTTTTCTGCGGTGGCACGAGCATATCATCCAGGCAGATGGAAATACCCGCGCGAGTCGCGTAGGTAAATCCGGTCGACATCAAACGGTCAGCCATAATAACTGTATCGCGTAGACCAGCAATGCGGAAGCTGGTGTTGATCAGGCGCGAAATTTCTTTCTTCTTAAGCACTTTATTAACCAAGCTAAAAGGCAGGCTGGCAGGCAGTACTTCGGAAAGAATGGCGCGGCCTATGGTAGTTTCGTAGCGTGTTAATTTATCTGTACCCACACCATTTTCATTGTCCCCTTGTGGGGCATCGCGATGCGTTTCTTTAATACGCACTACCACTTTGGCTTGCAGATCAGCATGGCCGGATTGATAGGCGCGTAACGCTTCGGACACATCGGCAAACATCGAACCTTCGCCTAATGCACCAATTTTTTCACGCGTCATGTAGTACAAACCCAGCACGATGTCCTGCGATGGAACAATGATAGGCTCACCGTTAGCGGGCGACAGCACGTTGTTAGAGGCCAGCATCAAAGTACGGCATTCCATTTGTGCTTCCAGCGACAAGGGTACGTGTACCGCCATTTGGTCACCGTCGAAGTCGGCGTTGAACGCTGTACAAACCAGCGGATGAAGTTGTATTGCTTTGCCTTCAATCAGGATTGGCTCAAACGCCTGGATACCCAAACGGTGCAGCGTAGGCGCACGGTTCAGTAACACCGGATGTTCGCGGATCACGTCTTCCAGAATGTCCCACACTACCGGCTCTTCCGCCTCAACCATTTTTTTGCCAGCTTTGATGGTGGTAGCCAAGCCCAGGATTTCCAGCTTGTGAAAAATGAAAGGTTTGAATAATTCCAAGGCCATTTTTTTAGGCAAGCCGCATTGATGCAGTTTAAGTTGCGGACCCACCACGATGACGGAACGACCGGAATAATCAACGCGCTTGCCTAACAAGTTCTGGCGGAAACGACCGCCCTTACCTTTAATCATATCGGCCAGTGATTTGAGCGGGCGCTTGTTTGCACCAGTCATGGCCTTGCCACGACGACCATTGTCCAGCAGCGAATCGACCGATTCCTGCAACATGCGCTTCTCGTTACGGACAATAATTTCGGGTGCTTTTAATTCGAGCAAACGCTTTAATCGATTGTTGCGGTTAATTACACGGCGATATAAATCATTCAAATCGCTGGTCGCAAACCGCCCGCCATCCAGCGGTACCAGTGGCCGCAAATCGGGCGGCAACACGGGCAATACGGTCATAATCATCCACTCTGGCTTAATGCCAGAAGTCAAAAATGCTTCTAATATTTTTAAACGCTTGGCGTATTTTTTTATTTTTGTTTCTGAGCCTGTTGCTTCCAATTCAGCGCGCAGTTTTTCTACTTCTGCTGGCACATCCAACGAATGCAACAACGAGCGCACACCTTCTGCGCCCATGACAGCAGAAAACTCGTCGCCATACTTTTCCAGGTTGGCAATGTAATCGTCTTCAGACAAGAGTTGTCCGCGCTCCAGCGGAGTCATACCTGGCTCAGTCACCACAAATGCCTCAAAATAAAGTACGCGCTCAATGTCGCGCAGCGTCATATCCAACACCATGCCCAAGCGTGAAGGTAGCGATTTTAGAAACCAGATATGCGCCACCGGGCTAGCCAACTCAATATGCGCCATGCGTTCCCGGCGAACTTTAGACAACGTGACTTCCACGCCACATTTTTCGCAAATTACACCGCGATGTTTTAAGCGCTTGTACTTGCCGCACAGACACTCAT
>JAKFXW010000084.1 GCA_021731185.1 Gallionellaceae bacterium | reverse complement strand
GGCCTGAGCCTAAAATAATTAAACGATGATGTTGAGTTTCCATAAATGTACTTTCAAATAAAATTAATAACCAGATCAAAATTTATCAGTGCCGCACCCGATGACCAAGGTTAAAATACGCACCATGAATATCTGCGCTATTTTACCCTCTTTGTTGTTGATCTTGCCCAGTTTGGTATCCTCTGCCCAGGCCGCCGACCTACCTCAAATTCCGCAATTCATTGACGAGATGGTGGCTAAGCACCAGTTTCAGCGCGCTGAACTGATCAAGGCTTTTCAGCGCGCGCAGCATCGCCCAGCAATTATTAAAGCGATTACCTTACCTTCCACTACTCGACCTTGGCCTGAATATCGCGCATCTTTTGTAAACGATAAACGCATCAATGGCGGTGTGGAATTTTGGCTCAAGCATGAAGCGGCACTGCTCCGTGCCGAAAAAGAATATGGCGTGCCGCAAGAAATTATTATTGCGGTGATTGGGGTGGAAACTATTTATGGCCGACTCGCAGGCGGGTTTCGCACACTGGATGCATTGATGACGCTGGCATTTGATTTTCCGCGTCGCGCCCCATTTTTCCGTAGCGAGCTAGAGCATTATTTACTGCTGGCGCGTGAACAAGGCTGGGAGCTACTCAAAGTGCCCAGTTCGTATGCGGGTGCGATTGGCATTCCGCAATTTATGCCCAGCAGTTATCGCAAACATGCAGTGGATTTTAATGGTGATGGAAAAATTGATCTGGTTAATGATCCAGCAGATGCTATCGGCAGTGTCGCCAATTATCTCAAGCAATATGGCTGGTTACGGGGTGAACCAGTCGCGATGTTGACTCAACCGAGAGGGGTAGATGCTGTCGATACAGGTAACGGCTTACACAAAATCGCCGCCTCAAGTGTGGGTGCAACGCAAACCTTGGCAGTTTGGGCGCAAGCGGGTGTGCGCCCGGCAACGGGGTCTCCCACGTCAGGTATCAGCATACCCAATTCAGCTTTACCGAAAAATGTGCTAGCTGAAAAATCAGCAAAACTACTGGAATTTACACTGACCGAAGGCAGCGAATCGTGGCTGGCATTCAATAATTTTCAGGTGATTACTTTGTATAACAACAGTAATTTTTATGCGATGACCGTGCATCAATTAGCCGAGGAAATACGCGCTGTGCGGGGGAAGAATTGAGAAGGAAAAAGGGTTGAGTACCGAGTTAGATGCTTAGCTAAAACGGCACGCTGGGCATCACGAAAGCGGAGTAGCGTGCGCTGTGTGCGTGGATTTCATGCGAAGCGCGGATCGAGCGGAGGTTGAACATTCCAGTTCAATCGCTTCTGTAGAACCTTCCCTTGAGGGCGTCGCATGCAGGCAAAGCGAGAAATCGTTTTGGCGATGGCAATGTTCTTGTCTTGGATATACCGCGCCTCCGTTTTCGAGAACGGGTCATCACCTCGGTGAGCTCCAGAATAGTAGTAACTGACAAAATCTTCTAATTCGTCTTGATGCCAATAAAATCCCTCACCGCACAAGGCAAGAACAAATAGCGTATTGCCTGCCGGTAGGTTGCACTCCGCAATCTTCTGCTCAAGCTCAAGCGAGTACTCCAACATGCGGCTTCTGGCCGCGAACATGCTGTGCCACAACTCACCACCCAACCATTCCTTCTCAAGCATGATATTCATATTGCCGGGAATCCACCTTTCGGCTTGAGCTTTCTCGAACTGCTCCCATCGGTCTGTGGCTACAGGCTTGATGGTTTTTACATCCACGTAAACCTTCAGATCGCCGGAGGTGGCAAGAAAGTCAATTGACTTGGCACAACCGTGAAGGAGTGGCTCATATTCTAGGCAAGTGAATTGCGGCTCTTTGTTTTCGAGGATGGCGGACGCTATACACAACTCGTTATGCGCTTCGTCGACAGCGCGGAACAGTGACCGTCCATTAGCTTTCACGGCGCTCAGGGTCGACATGAAACGATCAAGTAGCGGCTGAGGAGTTTTGAAGCGGTCAGATGCGCTCTCGAATTGAGTGCGGAACACTTCCAGCACTTCATCCTCATAGGCGTTCAGCCACTCAATCTCGTCGTCACGCATGTGCTGGTCAGTGGGTTTATGGTCTCGCTGCATAACGTAGGGCTCACCTGCAACCCCGTTTTTGCGCGGTCAGGTGGATGATAGATTAAGCTGCAATTTCAAGATATTCAACAATGCTTAACGGCTGTGGAACAGGTAGGCCATCTTCAACCAGCCCCTCGATGTGAAATGCGATTGCTTCGCGCATTTCTCGCTCAGTTTCTGCCACGGTAAACCCCGTCGCAACGCAGCCCGGTAAGTCTGGTGCGTATGCTGAGTAATTATTTTCCGTTTTTTCAACAACGATTGCATAACGCATTTTTAGCCCTTTAACTGTGATTGCTTAAGTATGCTGTTTAATGTGCCGGGTGCTAAATCGTCGCTTGGTTTTCCGGGTACGGTGACGCGGCCACTTTTAACAGGATGTTTGAATTGCCGATGACTGCCTCGCGTAGCCGCCAGATACCAACCATCGGCTTTCAGCATCATCAAAATTTCATTTACTTTCACGCGATCAGGATAGCAGATTGCAATGGTGTTGCCAAAACCGCCTATTCAACTTCATCATCCCGCCCGCGCAGCACATCTAAAATAACCGACGTAGAAAATCCGCGAGATTGTAAAAATCGTATTTGTTTGGCTTTCTCTTTTTGGTCTTGTGGGGGGGAAGCGAATTTCTTTTGCCACACTGCGCGAGCAGCAGCGAATTCACCTTCTTTTAATTGCGGTAGGGCAGTGTTAATCAGCTCGTCGCTGAGTCCCTTTTGGCGTAGCTCATGAGCCACTCGCTGCGTACCAAAACGGGTGCTGCGAATGCGCACTATTTGTTCCAACGCACGCTCATCTGATAACCAACCGCTGTCCATTAAATCATTGAGTAGCGCATCGACCTTTTCCGCCTCGGCTGCATGAGGAAGTAATTTTGCCTGCAATTCGGCACGGCTGTATTCGCGCCGCGATAGATATTGCAGGGCGCGATTACGCAGGGTTATTTCAATTTTTTTAGTCGGCACTCTTGCTGGAGCTGGCTTTGGGGCTTATTGCACGTGTGCTTTTTTTTGTTTCAGGCTCTGAGGCTGGGGCATGTTTCGCTGCCACGCCTACTGTATCTCGAATTTTATTTTCTATTTCCGCAGAAACCTCAGGATGCTCTTTCAGATATTTTCGCGCATTGTCTTTGCCCTGCCCGATTTTTTCACCCTTGTAGGCATACCATGCACCAGCCTTTTCCACGAATTTATGCAGCACGCCCAACTCGACAATTTCACCTTCGCGCGAGATACCCTCGCCGTACAAAATATCGAATTCGGCCTGCTTGAACGGCGGTGCAACTTTGTTCTTCACTACCTTCACCCGTGTCTCAGAGCCGATCACCTCATCGCCATCTTTAATCGAACCCGTGCGGCGAATATCCAAACGCACCGAGGCATAAAACTTGAGCGCGTTACCGCCAGTGGTCGTTTCTGGGCTACCAAACATCACGCCAATTTTCATGCGAATCTGGTTAATAAAAATCACCATGGTGTTTGAGCGTTTGATATTTGCGGTGAGTTTACGTAACGCTTGCGACATTAAGCGCGCATGTAAACCCATTTGTGCGTCGCCCATTTCGCCTTCAATTTCTGCCCTTGGTGTCAGTGCTGCAACTGAGTCTACAATCACCACATCCACCGCCGCCGAGCGCACCAGCATATCCACGATTTCCAGTGCCTGCTCGCCGTTGTCCGGTTGCGAAATTAATAAATCTGTCACATTTACGCCCAGCTTTTGCGCGTATTGTGGATCAAGCGCGTGTTCCGCATCAATAAACGCTGCCGTGCCACCAATTTTTTGCATCTCGGCGATTACTTGCAAGGTCAGCGTGGTTTTACCGGAAGACTCCGGGCCATAAATTTCAATCACGCGCCCGCGTGGCAAACCGCCCACACCCAGCGCAATATCTAAACCTAGCGAGCCAGTAGAAACCACCTCAATGTCGCGCGCAATTTCCTGCTCGCCCATACGCATGATGGAGCCTTTGCCGAACTGTTTTTCGATCTGGCTCAATGCTGCGGCTAGTGCTTTATTTTTATTCTCATCCATGAAAGCTCCTCTTATAGTGACGCGTAATTATTGCACACAACCTACATCCTATGCTTGCCTCGCAAAATTGAGCTTAGGGAAGCACTGATTTAATCCTCCATGAGCCGCGTTGCAGACCAAATTGTGATGATCGCAAGGTGCATCCCAAAGGCCAAGGGTCATTCTCCTTGGCAAGGGGTGCAACACGGCGAGCGCGCAATTTGGTCGCAACCCATGCGGGACATGGCTTTACGGGCGGCCTGCATTGTCACAAAGCTAGCCAAGGGAACGACCCTTAGCGTCACCTTGCTCCGTGCATTCCATCCCGCAAAGCCGATGTCGCGGTCATGTGGGATTGAATCAGTGCTTCCTTAACGTGCTGCAGTTTTTACGGCGGCAATGGCATCGGTACATTCTATAATTAATTCCGTGCCGCGATAAACCAAGCCGCTATATAGCTGCACTAGCGATGCACCCGCGTTTATTTTTTTGACCGCATCTTCTCCACTCATAATTCCACCCACGCCGATAATCGGAATCGCGCCTTGCAGTGCGGCAGCCAGTTGACGTATGACCGCTGTTGATTTTTCGCGTAGCGGCGCACCACTCAGGCCGCCAGCTTCGGTGCCCCACAAGGGGACAATGTATTGCGGCAGGTGTTCAATGCCAGTGCGCGACACGGTGGTGTTGGTGGCGATCACGCCATCAATCTGATGGCGCAGCAACAATGTTGCAATTTCAATGATTTGTTCGCCATCTAAATCAGGCGCGATTTTAAGTGCCAGCGGCACATATTTGCCGTGCTGATCGGTTAATTTTTGTTGCTCTATTTTTAGCTTTGTGAGCAGATCATCTAGTTGACTGCTGCCTTGCAGCTGGCGCAAACCCTTTGTGTTGGGCGAGGAGATGTTAATCGCAACATAGCTGGCGTACGCATACACAGCACGCAATCCCAGCAGGTAATCATTCGCGGCATTTTCTATCGGCGTATCAAAATTTTTGCCAATGTTGATTCCCAGCACGTTGCCCGGTGTCGTCGCGAAACGTGAGTGTTGCACGTTGCGGATGAGCGCATCGAGGCCGCGATTATTAAAGCCCATGCGGTTGATAATGGCTTGCGCTTGCGTCAGGCGAAACATGCGGGGTTGCGGATTGCCTGGCTGTGCACGCGGCGTGACGCTGCCAATTTCAATAAAGCCAAATCCCAGTGCCGCCAGTGCGTCAATATACTTACCGTTCTTGTCCAGCCCAGCAGCCAATCCAACTGGGTTAGGAAAGATCAGTCCCATCACGGTTCGTGGATTATTTTGCGGGTGCTGGTGTAGCAGCGGCAGTACGCCCATACGGTGTGCGGCTTGCAAGGTGCTTAAAGTAAGGTGATGCGCGGTTTCAGGGGCGAGCGAAAAAAGCAGTGGGCGCAGCATGGAGTACATCAATTAATTTGTCTTTCGTTTAGAGAGCGCATCGAATTTTTAATGTTTAAAAATTTATTATGTGTCGGTGTGCAACGTACGCCACTCGCCTTGAGTGAGGCCTTGCTGTGGCTGAAAATTTTTCTTGTAGGCCATTTTTTCGCTGTTCTTTATCCAATACCCTAGATATAAATAC
>JAKFXW010000240.1 GCA_021731185.1 Gallionellaceae bacterium | reverse complement strand
GCCAGCCCCCTCGCTGCCAACGCCGCCGATCCCGCCCTCACCGACTGGGCCTGCACCAAAGACAATAACACCGGCCTGACTTGGTCGTTGGAAACACAGGTAGCCGTTTGGGCGGAGGCCACCACCACGCTCCCTGCTGCCGCCAACACCGCCAGCCGCTGCGGCTTCAGCAGCGGCTGGCGCCTACCGACGCGGCGCGAACTACTTTCCATCGTGCATAACGATGCGGTTGACCCGGCCATCGACATCGCTTATTTTCCCGCAACCGTCAGCAAGTCTGGCGGGAGTCGTCATTTCTGGAGTAATGACACTTATGCGCTCTTTCCGATCTGCGCTTGGGGCGTCTATTTCGCCAGCGGCAGCACCGTTGCCTTCAATAAGACCTTTCCCGGCCAGGTTAGGCTCGTGCATAGCGGAGGCGCATCATGAACACCACGACACAATTCATCATTAGCCACAATATTTTTTCAACAGTACCCGCATTTTATTTATTAAACGGAGGCACACCATGAACACCACGACACAATGCATCACTCGGCTCATCAAAGAGACAGCGCAGGCACTGTTGTTATTATTGCTGGCTCTGCCGCCGGTGGCGCAAGCCGCCTTCATGGTTAATGCCGACGGCACCGTCACCGACACCGTCACCGGCCTGATGTGGGATCAATGCTCGCAAGGCCAGAGCGGTGCTGCTTGTGCCACTGGTACGGCAACGCTCATGACATGGTCTGCCGCTTTAACCGCAGCCGTCACCGCCAACGCCATCCCTTACAAAGGCTACAGTGACTGGCGTCTGCCTAACAAAAACGAACTGGAATCGCTGGTTGATCTCAGCATTGTCACCAATCCCGTGATCGATCTGACGTTTTTCCCCGGCACCCCTGCCGACAGCCTCTATTGGAGTGCGACTACTTATAAGCCCAATCTGACCTTCGCTTGGCGCGTCTATTTCGGCGACGGCTTCACCAATGCCGACTTTGCAACCAGCGTTAAATCCAGTAACTTCGCGGTCAGGCTCGTGCGTAGCGTACCGTGATTTGACTCTTTTGCTGTTTTGGGTTGTGCTGTGCCGAGGTAGTGTGGCTGGGGGGAATACCTCAGCACAACCTACGGAACTTCATGCCTCAGCGCAACCTACGGAACAACTAGTCGTCATATCAGTCGCTTCATCGCACCAGCATTTTTCATTACAATTCGGCTATGTCTGAATTCTACGCACTCGTTCCCGCCGCAGGTTTTGGCTCACGCATGGGCAACGCACTGTCCATGCAATATATAACCCTTGGCGGGCAAACCGATGATTTATCACGCGCTGGCGACACGGTGCGCCAACCCGCAAATCAGCCTCGTTTTTGTCGTGCTTGCGCCGGATAATTCCATTTCCAGATAAAAACAACATTAAATGTATTTATCGGGTGTAGGAGCGGCTTTTAACAAAGTCAGGCAATCCGTTACCAGCCAGAGGCTGGACGGAGTTGACACAGCCGCTCCTACACACATGTTGTTTCTAATGAGAAATGGAATAAGGGGTGGTAATCGAGTTGGGGGTTGGTTGCAGTGCGGATGAATGCAGTTTATTTTAGTCTCAGCACATCCTGCATATCATACATACCCGCCGGGTGTGTTTGCAGGAAACGCGCGGCGCGTAAGGCACCCAACGCAAAGGGGATGCGGCTGCTGGCCTTGTGGGAAATTTCGATGCGCTCGCCCGTGCCAGCAAATAAAACCGTGTGGTCGCCCACAATATCGCCGCCGCGTATGGTGGCAAAGCCTATGGTTGAGGGATCGCGCTCGCCTGTCACCCCAGAACGACCATACACCGCGCATTCATCCAGATTGCGGCCTAGTGTTTTGGCAATGACCTCACCCATGCCGAGAGCTGTGCCAGATGGCGCATCCACTTTGTGCCGATGGTGTGCTTCTATGATTTCTATGTCATACCCTTGATTGAGAATTCCGGCGGCTACTTCGAGTAGCTTGAAAGTTAGATTAACGCCTACGCTCATGTTGGGAGAAAACACCATGCCAATATTTTTGGAGGCAGTGCGTAATTGTTCTTTTTGCTCGGCATTAAACCCTGTGGTGCCGATCACCATCTTAATTCCCAGTTTTTGGCAGAAGCTCAGGTGATGTAAGGTACCCTCGGGGCGAGTAAAGTCTATTAACACATCGGCATCTTGCAGTGCAGATGCGATGTCTGTTGTGACTTTCACGCCGCACGGAGCACCTATTATTTCGCCAGCATCTCGACCCATCAGTTTGCTGCCTGTGTGATCTAACGCGCCATGCAATATCAGGTCATCTGATTTCTGCACATTTTCCAGCAGAATGCGCCCGATGCGCCCACTGCAACCTGCGACTACAATTTTTATTTTATTCATTACGGATGCTCTCGTTTTGTTGGATAGACGGCACATCAGGTGCAGATGCAAGCGGCGGTAGCCCGCTGTCATCGATGCGCTTGAGATGATCGTTATCAAAAAATAGGATCATGTGTTGTTTTTCAACAAGTTTATAATTTTTTTCAAGGCGATATATATAGTCCCAGCGCGCTTGGTGCATTGCATCGTTGATAAGCGGTGTGCCAAGAATGCTGCGAACTTGCGCGCGAGACATGCCCAGCTTGAGTTTTTCGCGCATGGCGGGGGTGATTAAATTCCCTTGGCGTATGTCCATTTTGTGCGGCGTGAAGGATGGCAGCTTAGGGGTGAAGGTATTGCCGCATGCACTCAGTAGCAGCGCAACAATGATTAATTTTATATACATAGAAAATTTTGGTTGATAACGGTTGGGATGCTACGGGCAGAATAATTCCAATTCCTGATAAAAACGATCACTGTGTTGGCTTCGTTTTCGGCTCCTAGTCGTACTCAAATGTACTGTCTTCGTCGCCTCATCCTTGCCGCCTTGTGCTCCTGTTTATCAGAAATTGGAATAATACATCAACAGGGGCGGGGCTGTGTTGCGGTGGTGTGTATTTAATTCGACTGTCCCAGCATTTCAGCCGCATGTTTGCGTGAAGCATCGGTTATTTTAATGCCACCCAGCATACGCGCAATTTCTTCAATGCGTTCTTCTGGCTTGAGTACGCTAATCGAGCTTAGGGTTGCGCCATTTTGTGTTGATTTGAATACTTGCAGTTGAGTGTCAGCCGTGGCGGCTACTTGTGGCAGATGCGTCACACACATGACTTGATGATCTTGCCCTAGACGCTTGAGCAACTGCCCGACGATTTCGGCGACGCGCCCACCTATGCCGCTATCTACTTCATCAAAGATTAGTGTGGGAACAGTTGCTGCTTGGCTGGTGGCGACTTGAATGGCTAGGCTAATGCGCGCTAGCTCTCCACCAGAGGCGACTTTGGCTAGTGCGCGCAGAGGTGCGCCGGGGTTCGTTGAAACTTGGAATTCGATTGCTTCAAGGCCAACCATACTGCCCTCTGGTAGAGCGTGCAGCGCAACCTGAAATTGGCCGCCTTGCATGGCTAAATTTTGCATGGAGGCAGAAATTTCCTTGGATAGTTTGGCGGCGGCTTTTTTGCGCGCAACACTTAATTCCTGAGCTATTTCGACAAACTTGGTTTTGGCGACATTCTCCTGCTGCGCCAGCGTATCCAGGTCAGAATAAGTTTTCAATTCATTAAGTCGTGTGGCGCAGCGTTGCAACACTTCGGGTAATTGTTCGGGTGTGACGCGATATTTGCGCGCAGCACCAATCACCGTAGCAATGATGAGTTCCTGTTCTTGTGATTTTTGTGGATCGATATCTATGCTTTGCTGGTAGTGACGCAGAGCATAGACGGCTTCTTGTAATTCGTTTTGCGCGCTTTCTAAAAGGCTTAATGTGTCTTTGAGTGAGGCATCAAATTCCAGTCCAGCGCGTATGCGGGAGGTCAATATATTTAATTGGGTGAGGCAGGCTGTGTCCGCATCAGTCAATATTTCTACGCCCAATTGTGCTGTTTCCAACAAGCTGGCAGCATGTGACAGGCGGGAATGATCGGCCTGCAGTTCAACCCAAGTTGCCGCGTCAAAGTTGAGCGCGGCTAATTCGCGGCATTGAAATTGGAGGAGTTCGCGCTCAGCGGCGACCGCTTCTTTGTTTTGTTCCAACTGCACGCGGTGGCGCATGATGGATTGCCATTCACGATAGTGCTGTGCCACGGTTGAGGCTTTGGTTTGTAATCCGGCATAACCATCCACCAGATCGCGCTGCGTGTTGGGACGCAATAAGGATTGATGAGCGTGTTGGCCGTGTATATCTATTAATTGCTCTCCCACCTCACGCATTTGTTGCAGAGTAACGCTGCTGCCATTAATAAAGCCGCGTGAACGTCCATTGCTGTCTATTACGCGACGTAGCAGACAGATATTGGGATCCCCTTGCAAATCCTGCTCGATTAGCCAATCCTGCAATGAGGGTAAGAGGCGGGTATTAAATTCGGCAGTGATTTCGGCACGCTCACAATTGGTTCTTACCATGGTTGCATCGCTGCGTTCGCCCAGTGCCAGCGAGAGTGCATCGATCAATATGGATTTGCCCGCGCCTGTTTCTCCGGTCAGCGCAGTGAAGCCAGCATTGAATTCCAGTTCAATCAACTCAACGATGGCAAAGTTGCGGATGCTTAGAAATTTCAGCATCAGATTGTTTTATTCCACAACAGTTTTTCACGCAGGGTATTGAAATAGCTATACCCTACGGGGTGCAGTAGGCAAGCGGTAGAAGGGTGGCGTGTTACGACCACATGATCTTGTGCCTGTAAATCAAAATGGTTATGGCTGTCAGCGCGCAATCTGACGTGTGAGGCTGGCGCATGGGCGGCGTGACGCAATGAAAATTCCACTATAGAGTTGCTGTTCAGTACGATGGGGCGATTGCTGAGTATATGTGGACACACTGGCACGAGTGCAATTAAGTCCAGCGAGGGATGTAGTATCGGGCCACCCGCAGACAGTGCATAAGCTGTAGAGCCGGTAGGAGTGGCGACAATGAGACCATCAGCACGTTGATTGTATAAGTACTCGCCATTGATGCGAACTTCAAATTCGATCATGCCACTCGCTCCGCCGCGATGCAAAATAATTTCATTAAATGCCAGCGATTTAAATATCTCTTGTTTGTCGCGTAGCACACTGACAGAAAGCAGCATACGTTGCTCACTGATAAATTCACCGTTCAAAATTGAGGTGATGGTGTGCAGCATGTTATCCAGCGAAATGTCGGTAAGGAAGCCCATTCGCCCTTGATTGACCCCCACTAGCGGAATACCAAATGGTCCCAGTGTGCGGGCGACATTCAGCATCGTGCCATCTCCGCCCAGCACAATTGCTAAATCAACGCGCCCTTGCATGTGTTCAAGCGCAATTTTTTTATGGGAGTTGGGCTTGATGTGTTCCGCCGTATCTTTATCGATCAGCACGTCAATATTTTTATTTGCCAGCAAGTCCGCGAGCTGCAACAGCGGCTCAGTGATTTCCAGGTTCCTGAATTTGCCAATCAGGGCTATGGTTTTAAAGGGGATATTCATACGGCAGGATTAAACCACAACAGGCCATTAAAACAAAGGGCAATGGATTGCATGGGCTAAAATATATAAACAAATGCAACATTAAATTAAGCGCGCAGAAAAGCTTGGAATAATTTTTATTTAATTGGGCTGGAAATAGACAAAATCAAATTTTTAAAAAAAGATATGGAAATATTTTTTTTGAGATTTTTGTGCTACACATATAT
>JAKFXW010000080.1 GCA_021731185.1 Gallionellaceae bacterium | reverse complement strand
TTTTTCTCTTCTTTTTTAGTGGTGTTAGATTGCGATGATGATTGCGAGCTTTCATCAGCACTATCAGAAACCAGTTCTTTGCCGCCCATGCACGATTTTAATTCTTCACCTGAAGTAAATCCGCGCCCTACACAATCGTGACGCTTGGCCTCTAAATCGCGATAAATTTTTGCTTCAGCCGGACAGTTTTCATCCAGAAAATGCTCGGGCCCTTTTAAAGCACGATTTTTGCAGAGTAATTTTTTTGTATTAGCCATATTCAAGCCGCAGGCTTTAACAATTGAATCGCGTTCAGCTTGTTGCGCTTGCAACATATTAAATACATCCACATTACGTGGCGCTTCCTTGTTCATTACTTGGCATAACGTGTCTTTTTTTCCGGGGCACATGGGTTTTTCGCCAATGAAAATTCCTCCATTTGAGGCCCACTCCCTTGCGGTAAATTTAGACGTATTGCACATTTGAGCGGTCATTTTTTTATTCTGTGCATCGGCTTGTGCGGCCATCGCCTCGCCCTTTTTACGCATTTCATCGGCATCACACGCCCCCCCGATGCGCTTGCCGGTGGAAGTCATCAGCATATCTTCGCCATCCTGCCGCATCTTAATTTTTTGATTAAAATTATTCGGGGTGTGGGTCAATTCAGCACTGCCGGTCATCGGGTCTTTGCCCGTGCATTTCATATTGAATTTAACCGTATTGCCAGATTGCCGCATGTCGCTGATCGTACAGTTATCATCTTTTTTTGATGTTTGCGCGGGATCAGCCTCCTGACCTTTAGCCAAACAAACTTTGGTTTTCTGCGCGCCCATGCCGCCCATCATGCCTGCCATTTCGGGGGGCATATCCGGCATTTCCATTTTTGTGGTTACTTCCCACCACTCGCCCTGCAAAGCCTGAGCATTGCTTGCAAACAATCCGGATACAGTCACCACGGCAATCATCACTGCAGACATGAAGTTTTTCATTTGAACCCCCGATATAAATTTAAAAATAAGACGAAGTTAATAACGACGGTAATGGCGATCTAAAAATGTGACCTTACGGCATTCTCGGTCTGGCTGTGCCACCTTGCCGAACTGATGACCGAATCGCACGTTGAATATCATCGATAGTACGTAATTGCATTTTCCGCACAGGGGAGGGCGGGCTTTTCTCATCGGGAATATCCGTGCCAAAGCCGGGTTGATCAATCACCACACTACCAAACTCATTCGACACCTCAATAGAAGTTTTCTTGCCTTCCTCCTCTGGTTCAAGCAACACTACCTGCGCGGAAGAATCGACCATCTTGCCATCTTTTTCCTGCCGCTCGGTCACCACACCTTCAACATGCGTCCCGCGTATACCAATCGTGGCAACACTTACCCGCACCCGCATATTTTTACCTGTCGACCGCGCGATTAAACCAGACACAAAGCGAAATGTCCCTTTAAAAACTCTGGAGTGAAAAGCATCATCATTCTTGCTGGTTGATTTGCGCTGAAATTTTTCTACCTCAAATTCTGCATTCGTTCCCAGATAAAATCGCGCCTTATCATCAAACTCTAAGTGCAATTTAGTGTTGGCATCGGTACTGATACGCTCACCAACATAAATCGAATCACCTAGCGTGAGCTTACGCAAACTACCGTCAGGCGCACGCGCATCCGCTGTGTTCCCAACTGTTATGAATAAAACCTTACCGACAGCGGTGGCTGCCTCACTAACAATGGGCAACAGCAACATACTCATTAAAATTAAACTGTTTATCAAGGTGCGGAATATCATTTCTTTCTCCCAGTCCCACAAGGGGACAATGTAATTTCAAAACAAACAAATTGCGCTGCTCAAGAATACGCAACACCTAACTTTTCGAGCCCACTTAATTCGCTGACCTCTTCTCCTTGCTTTGCCTAAGCACTGTTTCAAGGTTGCTGCTTAAATTACGACTGCTGCTCGGTAGAAACACACTCCCCTTAGCGGGGATAAATCGTGCGCCCACTTGCTGCTGGCGGGTTCTATCACATGGCATTTTCATTCTTGCATGACCTTTACCATCTAGCTTAACGGGCTTACTTACCTCCTTACCGTCGAGTGTGAATTGAACCGTGCCCGATAAAACATTTCTGGTCGGCGCACCTTTCTTACCTAACCCCTGCTTGACATCCGCCGTGTGTCGCCCAACCGTGGCAAGAACAAACATAGGCTGATTAGGTTTGCAAGTTTCATTATTGTCTCGCACCCCCACCGCAGTTAACCCAGCCAGTATCTTCTGCTGGAGCAAATAAGTTTTGGCAAAGCCGGGATTGCCCGCGACCATTACGTCAAACACACAATTTGCATTCGCATCCTTATCTTTAACTGCGCGGCAATGTTGCAGCGCTGCTTGCCGTTTTAGGGGTTTGGCAGGAACGCCTTGCGGTGCCGCCCAAACAGGGATAACTCCCGGCGGAATTACATAAGGTGGTTTTTCCAACGGCCATGCTGGGAGTGTAAATGTCCTCGTGGAAGTGTCACGCGCATAATCGAAGAGGCTCGTTTCATCCGTCACGCGCCATGAATTTGCAAAGGTTTCGTACAACTCAACATAGCGATCATGCATTGCAGCAGGCCTTGCCCCCAACGACGTGCCGTCAGACAGTCTCGGCAGCCAACTACCCTTGGTGCGATAACCCATCAGGCCATCATAAGCGGACGTGTGCAGAATATTCACATGCAACCACCACACGTTATACCAAGACCATCCTGGGGTAACGATCATCGTCGTCTCATCTGGGAAATCAATTTGAATCACGTTATTTCCCAAAGGCGTAATGCGCCCACCCGAACCCAAATCAATACCGTTTGCGGGTAGCGACATCAACACACCATCAATACGCAGATCATGCCCACTTGTTGCAGAAACAATATTCCTCGGCTGATAAGTGACGCGATGCTTACCGACGCGAGCCGCGATAGCAGTATTGATACTCACCCCCACCGTCAACCCGGTATAACTATTAAACAGAGGCGCAGTCGTAGATGCAGGTGTTTGGCGTGTTTGAATCTCCAAACCATCCGCACCACGTAGCATCACAAACTCCCCCGCTGCTTGGAAATCATAGCGCAGCCCGTCAACAGTTTTGATGTGTGGATCACCCACATCATTACCATCCACGTTGCTGGAAACGGATTCATTCTGTAAACCTGAATCGGTGTAAGTCACTGTGACACTCATGCGGCAGTTAAAATCAGCAGAAACCAATGTGTAATTTCCCGAACTATTTAAACCAGTGGCAGCCCCAGGGGCTATACAAGACATGCTCAATCCTTGATTGCGAAACCATTGGTATTGCAAAGTTGACGTGTTGATAACATCCTCATCTGCGATGGTACTGATATCGACTGTGAGAGAGTCCCCAATTTGCCTATCCGTGGGGGAGCTAGGAGGGTTAATGATTGGTATGCCAGTTGGTGTGTCGTTGACTGGGGTCACGCTAACCGCCACTGTTGCTACATTCGATGGCAGTGCGCCATCGCTTGCCGTGTAAGTGAAATCTGCTGCGCCGTTAAAATTCAGGCTCGGCGTAAAGGTCACCGTACCATCGCCGTTCAACGTCGTCGTGCCACCTGTACCGCTGGTCACATTGGCAATGGTTAATGCGCTCCCTTCCACATCCGAATCATTACCCAGCAACTGCACTGCGGTGTAAATTACAGTCGTGTCCTCGGTTGCGGCCAGTGTATCGTTCGTCGCTACGGGCGCGTCGTTCACTGCCGACACTGGGAACGAGACACTACCCGTATCAGTTTTGAAATCGTTCACGCCGTTAGTCTGTCCGTTGTCTTGCACGGTGTAGTCAAACGATGCCGCGCCGTTGAAGTTCGCCGTCGGCGTGAATAGTACGTTGCCCATTCCATCGAGTGACACCGCACCGCCTACCGGATTGCTTACCGCAGTAATGGTCAAAGCCTGCACCGCTTCCGGGTCTCCGTCGTTATCGTTACCTGTTAGTGCCGAAAAACCAATTGTTTGCACCCCACTGTCCTCAGCTATTGGTGATAACACGTCATCAACGGCAACCATTGAGCAGTTGGTTCGTTGCAGAGCAAGAGCAATATCCAAGCGTGGTGTAGAGCCAGCGGGATTTGCACCAGAAACAGGATATGGCACGAACACATTCGCTCCAGGACTACCTGAAGCAGGGCCTTTTAATGCAACTTCAATTTGATCCAGTGACACACCGCAAGATTTCAATATCGCCACAGCACCAGAGACCATCGGGGCAGAAAATGAAGTTCCGGTGGGGCTGGCATAGGCGTCGCCAATAGTAGTGGTGCGTATGGACGACCCAGGTGCAGCCATATCCACCCAAGTGCCAAAATTACTACCCAGCTTTAATGCATCATCAAGATCAGTTAAACAACGCTGATTCAAGCCATTAGTTGGATCCAGCGAAGCATTGCCGCATTGTCGGGTGGCTATGGACGTGCTGTTCGATACTGTGATGAGCAAATTCTTATTTACTGGCATTGCGTTCAGGTCATTGCAACGCGCAGGATAAGAAGCTCCATTTTGATTACTATTCCCAGCGGCCACTATGACCACTGCACGTGGAACTCCTCCATTCAATACCAAATTGTTAATCGCAGTACACAGGGGTGTCATGTTTGAAAAAGCATCTTGGACATTAAAACTGGCATTAATAATTTGAGCCGTACCATTCATTCCTACATATGCAGCCGCCGCAATGAAAGCTTGCTCCATCCCTGTGATGACGAAACTTGTCATTTTAATTGAATGAACATTACTTCCATGGGCAGCCCCTGCAACGCCTAGCAAATTATTTGTTTCAGCAGCCAGCACTCCCGCGACTTGCGTACCGTGCCCTGCGGCGGTTGGCGCTACGGTGGTATCGGAACAAGTAACTAACGCAGGGGCAGTTGCCAATTGGCAGGTCCAACTCGGATCTAAATCTGGGTGAGGAAGTGCAAGACCCGTGTCCAGCACAACTGCCGTCAGCCCCGTACCAATAGCACTATCCCATGCATTAGCCTCCGTAGTTTGGTCATGTGCTATTACTTGTTTCAAGCCGTGTTGGCTATTCAATCCAAGAGGCAGATCAAACGCAGGATCGTCTACATTCAATGCACCTTGACCTATCGCGTTAATTGATGCGTTCTCGATGATCGTATTGGCACTTAGCTGGCTCACAATGGACAGCAGTTGATCTGCCGTAACGGGAACAGAAAGTTTTAATTGGTATCTATTCAAAGGCAAGATGCTGCCCACTACACTTGCATTAATAGAGGCTGCCAACCGTCGAATTGCGGGGGCGTTTGTATTCGACTTTGTGATGATCAATATTTCGTCGGCAACAGCCTGAGTGCCATCTGGAAATACAACCGGATTAGCAATATTGGAAACTGCCACATGGATTGGAAAACTGCTAACGCATAAACGTAAAGGGGACGAGGTTAATTCCCCGCGACCTATTTTGGCGAATGCTTCGTAGAGCAAGCAAGAATCTGCTTTTATTTTTTTGGTATCGATCTGAACATTCACGCCCACTATGCCATCCTTGGCAATAAAGTCTCCGTTTATTCCTAGGTCGTTCATCGCAACGCTTTGTTTATCACCTTTGCGCCGCAGATAAATAGTGGCTGGCGACTTGCCTGTCCCAAACTCTCGAACAGCCACGCTGAACCGAACAGTTTGCGTACCCGAGTTTGCAGGCAGTGCATAAGGATTGGCACTTGGCATATTTAATACCAATTTGCTTCCTTTGCCTTCGCGCTGCACAGAGCTAGCTT
>JAKFXW010000028.1 GCA_021731185.1 Gallionellaceae bacterium | reverse complement strand
AGACAGTCTATAAAGCGCGCATTAAAATTCTAGTAAAGGCCTTGGGCGCAGCAGAATTTAAACGTCAGGTGGATGCCGAATGGGCAGATATTAAAGATGGTTCGAGCACGTTGACGGTTGAAGAATTGCAGCGAGTAAAAAAATATTTTACGCCACCTGCATATGCAATTTTTTCCGGCGATGATCCCGTTGTAGCTGTGCATAAAGCTGAAAATAAAGCCTACGTCAACTGGCTGCAACGCAATGTGAAGCCGCATAAAGTGCCGGGTTATGCAGCGGTCGTGTTGTCGCTCAAGAAGGCTGCTATTGCCCCGGGTGATGCCAGTGATGTACAGATGGATGCCGCTGCAGATTTGGCAGATCGTTTTAGTTTTGGCGAACTACGCATTACGCACATGCAAAATCTGGTGTTGGCAGATGTGCGGCAAGCTGATCTTTTCACCTTGTGGAAAATCGCGGCAGCGCAGGGCATGGCTACCCCCAATGTGGGCTTGTTGTCAGACATCATTTGCTGCCCGGGTGGGGATTTTTGCACCTTGGCCAATGCCCGTTCTATTCCCTTGGCACGGGCTATTTCAGAGCGTTTTGAGAGCCTGGATTTTCAACATGACATCGGCGAAATAGAAATTAATATGTCAGGCTGTATGAATTCATGTGGCCATAATCATGTTGGGCATATCGGTGTATTGGGCGTGGATAAGCAGGATGGAGGCGAGTGGTATCAAATTTCGCTGGGCGGGGATCAAGGCAATCAGAGCGCGATCGGAAAAGTAATCGGGCCGTCGTTTACCTTTCAGCAAGTGCCTCAGGTGATCGATCGTTTGCTGCAAGTGTATGTGCGTGAGCGCATCGAGGATGAAAAGTTTATTGATACCGTGCGCCGTGTTGGTTTAACACCGTTTAAGGAATACGTGTATGCCACGCCAGTTGTGCCGGATGCCAGGCTGGATGATGAAGCCTATGGTTTGTTGAAGGATCAAAACAGTGTGGCTGCGTCGTATGCTGTACCTTATTTTACGCCGAGATTTTAATGATGATTATTAAAAATAAAACCGTAGTTACTGATGATTGGGTAGTGTTGCGCCTAGCAGAAAACGAATCACCAGAAGCGGTAACGGTGCCTGCCGGAAAAATAATTGTGCCGCTAAAAGTGTGGCAAGCGCAGCGCGAAATATTGCAAGCCCGTGCAGAATCAGGCGTGTGGTTGAACAGTGATGAACGTCCCGAAGTATTGCAAGGTGAGGTAGAAAAATTTTCGGTGATCGCCGTTAATTTTCCGCGCTTTGCCGATGGTCGTGGTTATTCGATTGCCTATAATTTGCGCGCACGGTTGGGGTATCGTAAAGAGCTGCGAGCAATAGGCGATGTGTTACGCGATCAACTTTTTTATATGCAACGTGTGGGGTTCGATGCCTTTGCCATACGCGCAGATAAAAATATTCATGATGCGTTGAAGGGTTTGACGGATTTTTCGGAGACTTATCAAGCGTCATGGGATCAAAAAAATCCTTTGTTCAGGCGCGTGCCGCGCACGGGTGCGGAGTTGAAATGAGTGCGCCAAAAACACCTGCCGATCTGGCAGAAAAAATTGACCGGGTTGTCGCCGTGCTGGCACAAGCCGTGCGTAAACACGCACCAGTGGTATTTTCCAACAGCATGGGCGCGGAAGATATGCTGCTGACCGATTTGATCAATCGTTATCAGCCTGACATTGCTATGTT
The DNA here is from genome assembly GCA_021731185.1 of Gallionellaceae bacterium. Taxonomy (GTDB): domain Bacteria; phylum Pseudomonadota; class Gammaproteobacteria; order Burkholderiales; family Gallionellaceae; genus Nitrotoga. The sequence goes on along the minus strand of JAKFXW010000028.1, from coordinate 4,065 downwards.
CAGTTTGGATACCGGACGATTGCCGCAGGAAACCTATGATCTGATGCAGACGGTGCATGAACGTTACCGCGTGCCTTTGCAGATATATTTTCCAGATGCAGCGCAGGTTGAAAAATACGTCGCCCAAAATGGCGTGAATGGATTTTATGACAGCGTGGATTTGCGTAAAGCCTGCTGCCATATGCGTAAGGTTGAGCCGTTGCGCCGCGCTTTGGCTAGCAAGGGCGCGTGGATTACGGGTATGCGGCGCGAGCAGGCAGCGACCCGGGAAGGTTTGCAGGTTGCGTCTTTTGATGCGGATCATGGTTTATTTAAATTCAACCCGTTATTGGACTGGAGTAATGCCGAGGTGTGGGCGTACATCAAGCAGCATGATGTGCCGTATAACAAACTGCATGACCAGTTTTATTCCAGCATAGGGTGCGCGCCCTGCACCCGAGCTGTATCGGTGGGTGAGGATAGTCGTGCCGGACGCTGGTGGTGGGAAGACGCGCAGAATAAGGAATGTGGGCTGCATGTTGGGAAAGTAATTCCATTGAAGAGTGTTTAGGGCACATCTAAAAATCCAACTTCCGTCGCCATGCTGTGTTGCTCGCAAAAAATTACTCCTAACATATCAAACATATGCGTCGTCATAATTTTTTGTTCGCGCTTTGCCTAGCTTATAACCAGCCACTTGGCTGCCGTCTTTTGGCGGCCTAGTGGAATGGCTAGTTGTTCCATCAGGAACTTGAATTTTTAGAAGTACCCTTATAAGAATTGCTTAAAAAAATACAGAAAGAACACAATGAGTAGTCATGTTTTCACACATTTGGATGCGCTGGAAAGTGAATCCATACACATTATGCGCGAGGTCGCGGCGGAATGTAAAAATCCCGCGCTGCTATTTTCCGGTGGCAAAGATTCCATCGTGATGTTGCGTCTGGCCGAGAAAGCATTTCGTCCGGCGAAATTTCCGTTTCCTTTGGTACACATCGACACCGAGCATAATTTTCCAGAAGTTATTGCCTGTCGCGATAAGTTGGCAAAAGATTTGGGCGAGCGTTTAATCGTGCGTTCGTTGGAAGATTCGATTAAGCGCGGCAGCATCGTCATTAAAGATCCCGATTTGCCGCGCAATCCGTTTCAATCGGTGACGCTGCTGGAGACCATCGCCGAATTTGGGTTTGACGCTTGCATGGGTGGAGCGCGGCGTGATGAAGAAAAGGCGCGCGCCAAGGAACGCATATTTTCATTTCGCGATGAATTTGGTCAGTGGGATCCAAAAAATCAACGACCGGAATTATGGGATACCTACAACACCTGTGTGCATAACGGTGAAAACATTCGCGTGTTTCCGATCAGCAATTGGACAGAGATGGACATCTGGGAATACATAGGCCGGGAAAAATTGCATATCCCGGAAATTTATTACGCACATAAACGCGCAGTGATTCGCCGCGGCAACTCGGTCATCCCGGTGTCACATCTGGTGCAGCCGAAGCCTGCTGAAAAGGTGGAGACACTCAGTGTGCGTTTCCGTACGGTGGGCGATATGACCTGTACCGCGCCTGTCGAATCCACGGCACACACGGTTGACGAAATTATCACCGAGACTGCCACTACGCGCATCACCGAACGCGGCGCAACGCGCATGGATGACCAGACTTCGGAAGCTTCGATGGAGTTGCGTAAAAAAGAAGGTTACTTCTGATCTTGCGGTGTCACTTAATCGCTAAAGGGTACATCGCGGCGTTAAATCTTGATTCGGAATGCTCATTGACATTTGAGTCAACTCCGCTTCCTCGCCAAGATCCGCCTTGCGCTGCATCCCTTGAGCGATTTTTGACACCGCAAGACCAAGTATTCTAGAGACACTCTTGAGGTGTTCTATAAATAAGTAAAAGGTTTAATTTATGAGCAACGCAATACAATTATTAAGATTCATTACTGCTGGCAGCGTCGATGACGGCAAGAGCACGCTGATCGGACGTTTGCTGCACGATTCAAAATCTATTTTTGAGGATCAGCTTTCCGCCATTGCCAAAACCAGCACACGTCGCGGCATGGAGGCGGTGGATTTATCGCTGCTGACGGATGGCTTGCAGGCAGAGCGTGAACAGGGCATCACCATTGATGTGGCGTATCGTTATTTCGCCACGCCCAAGCGCAAATTTATTATCGGCGATACGCCAGGCCACGAGCAATACACGCGCAATATGGTGACCGCTGCCAGCACCGCCAATCTTGCGGTAATCCTGATCGATGCGCGTCGCGGTGTGTTAACGCAAACACGCCGGCATACGTTTATCGCCAGCTTGGTTCGCGTACCGCACATTGTATTGGCAGTGAATAAAATGGATATGGTTGGATATTCCGAGGCCACGTTTGATGCAATCTGTGCGGAGTATCGCGCGTTTGCAGCACAGCTTGGTTTGCATGATGTGACCTGCATTCCTTTATCTGCGCTGATCGGCGATATGGTGGTAGATCGGGGTGATAATTTAAATTGGTATCAGGGTAGTCCGCTATTGGAACATTTGGAAAATATTGTGATTGATTATGATGTCAACACAACTGATTTTCGCTATCCCGTGCAATGGGTGTGCCGAGTTCATGGTAGCGATTTTGGCTCCAACGTAACCCGCCGAAGCGGGTTAGTTTCCACCGAAACCGTTGATGAAGCTAACGGTTTTCGCGGCTATATGGGGCGCATTGAATCGGGTGAAATCCAGGCGGGCGATGCAGTCACCGTGCTGCCATCTGGCCGCACCAGCCGAGTGAAAGAGATTGCAACGTATGACGGTAATTTGCAGCAAGCCTATGCGCCGCAATCTATCGCGATTACGCTGGTTGATGAAATTGATATTTCGCGTGGCGATATGTTGGTCAAGGCGGATAGTCTGCCCAACGTAGCGAAGGAGTTTGAAGCGATGCTGTGCTGGTTGTCAGAGTCGCCACTGGACACCAATCGCAAATACATCATCAAACACACTACGCGCGTCGTGAAGTGTCTTTTTTCGCGCATTGAAAGTCGCATGGATGTGAATACTTTGGCGCGCCATAGTACGACCACCTTGAACATGAATGACATCGCGCATGTCGCCATGAAAGTGCAACAACCTCTGGTGTTCGATAGTTATGCCCTCAATCGTTCAACGGGGAGCTTTATTGTGATTGACGAAGCGACGAACAATACCGTTGCCGCTGGAATGATTATTTAATAGAAATAATTCCATGACAGGAAAAATTTATTTAATTGGTGCAGGACCCGGCGCGGCAGATTTAATTACGCTGCGCGGTGCACGGATACTGGCGCAAGCCGACATCATATTTTATGACGCACTGGTGCAGCCTGATTTATTGGCGCTTGCGCCGCAAGCGCAGCATGTCGCAGTCGGCAAACGTTGCCGCCAGCTTTCCACCGATCAGCGCTTCATAAACCGCGCACTAGTTGAGGCTGCTCAAAGACATGATGTGGTGGTGCGTTTAAAAGGTGGCGATGCGACCTTGTTTGGCCGCGCGCAGGAAGAAATTGCAGCCTTGCGTGATGCGGGCATTGCGTATGAAATTGTGCCGGGCATCACTTCTGCGCTGGCGGCATCGGCTGAGCTGGGCATTTCACTAACCCAGCGTGGCGTGAGCCGTAGCGTGGTGTTCGTCACCCCGCGAGTGGGCGAGGGTGAATCGGCCCGTGATTGGATTACCAGGGATTGGATTAAGAGCGTGTCATCAGCCGACACGGCAGTGTTGTATATGGCTTCGGGGCAGGCAGCCGAGATTGCTGCCAGCTTGATGCAGCATGGTTTGCCGGGCAGCACGCCAGTTGCGTTAGTGAGCAACGCTTCATTACCGAACATGCAGAAAATTGTGACTACGCTCTCGAACTTGCATGAGGCTGCACACAATGCAGGCTCTCCGGCATTCTCTCCGGCATTAATTATTTTGGGTGAGGTGTTGCGCGCTTATGCGTTGGGGATATCAACGCAAGAAATTCCAGAAGAGATTTCGCAGTTAATTAATATAGGAAAGCGCTGACCTAATACCAATCAATTGAGTTCAAGATCAATGGGGAACCATCAATCA
>JAKFXW010000079.1 GCA_021731185.1 Gallionellaceae bacterium | reverse complement strand
GAAATGGATAACTCCTCGGTGGGGGATTTGTTGACGGCACTGGGTGGTGATGAGGATGAGTCTGCTGGCTCAACCTTTGAGGACGAAAGTGCTGCAGGCGATAATGAGCTGGTCAAACTGGTCAATAAAATTATCGTGGATGCTTACCACATGGGTGCTTCGGACATACATGTTGAACCTGCCCCTGGCAAAGCTCCCACCTTGGTTCGCTTGCGTAAGGATGGCTCATTGTTGAAATATATTGAAGTACCAGCAGCTTACCGTAGTGCGCTGGTGACGCGGATTAAAATCATGTGTGATCTGGATATTTCAGAGAAACGCAAGCCACAGGATGGCAAGATTAAATTCAAAAAATATGGCCCGTTGGATATTGAGTTGCGTGTGGCCACTGTGCCATCACAAGGTGGAGTGGAAGATGTGGTTATGCGTATTCTGGCTTCGGGTGAACCGATCAAGCTGGATGAGCTGGGTTTGTCGGTGCATAACCTGGCCACGCTGAAATCAATCATCGGCAAGCCCTATGGTTTGTTCTTTGTTTGTGGTCCAACTGGTTCAGGTAAGACTACTTCATTGCATTCGGTGTTGGGTTATATCAATAAGCCGGACACTAAAATATGGACGGCTGAAGACCCGGTCGAGATTACCCAAAAGGGTTTGCGCCAGGTGCAAATCAATAAAAAGGCCGGGATGGATTTCGCCGTCATCATGAAAGCCTTTTTACGATGCGATCCTGATGTCATTATGGTCGGTGAGATGCGTGATAAGGAGACCGTGTCTATTGGTATCGAAGCGTCACTAACCGGTCACTTGGTCTTTGCAACTTTGCATACTAACAGCGCGCCAGAATCTATTATTCGACTGCTGGATATGGGCATGGATCCTTTTAACTTTGCGGACGCGCTGTTGGGTATTCTGGCACAGCGGTTGGCAAAACGTTTATGTAAAAAATGCAAGAAGCCTCATATTGCCACACAGGAGGAAATTAAATCCTTGCTGACTGAGTATTCGGTAGAGCTTATGAATACCACCATCTGGAAGCAGGACCCAAACGCAGCATACAAGGCACTGTACGCTGAATGGGTGAAATTATTCGCAGACGCAAAAGGGCAATTTACTTTATATGATCCAGTTGGTTGCGACAATTGTTCTAACACCGGTTATCGTGGTCGCGTAGGTATACATGAGTTGATGGTTGGCTCGGATATGGTTAAAAAGCATATTCAAGAACACGCGCGCGTGGCGGAATTATTTTCTACTGCTTTGAATGAGGGTATGCGTACTTTAAAACAGGATGGCATTGAAAAGGTGTTGTTGGGGATCACTGATATACACCAAGTGCGGGCGGTGTGTATTAAGTAATGGGCATCTCTAAAAATTCAAACTTCGCCCCACAAGGGGACAATGTTGCAATACCTTATTGCTTGCAGCAAATGTCTCCTTTTATAGATGTGTATCAATATGTTGTGTTTGCGCTTTGTCCTGCTTGTAACCAGCCACTTGGTTGCTGTCGTTTAGCAGCCTAGTGGAATGGCTATAACCAATGACTTGCCCAGCGTTAACCAGCAGCTTATGTCACCGTCATTTTGGTGACTTAGCCGATTGGCTATGCAAAGCCTTTGGCTGGGTTAGTCAAATGGCTAGTAGTTATATCAGTCGTTCCATCAGAACTTTGAATTTTTAGAGTAATCATAATCACGAATCGATATGGAGCAATCTACTTCCTTACTGCATCGCCTAAATGAATTAAATGCCATTGGTGTTGCGCTTTCCAACGAGCGCGACATCAACCGGCTGCTAGAAATAATTTTGATCGCGGCAAAACGCATCACCAACTCGGATGCGGGCACGCTGTATTTGGTGGACGCTACGCAGCAAGTTTTAAATTTTGAAATCGTGCACAACGATACCCTCGGCATCGCGCTGGGTGGCACTACTGGACAGGCTATCACCTTCCCCTCCATACAATTACATGATGCAACAGGCAAGCCCAATCACCATATGGTCGTGGCATATGCTGCATTGAATGGCAAAGCCATCAACATTCCAGATGCTTATGCTGCCGAGGGTTATGATTTCTCTGGAACTAGGGCATTCGATCACAAAACAGGTTACCACTCGACTTCGTTTTTGACCGTTCCCATGATGAATCATGAGAACGAAACGATAGGCGTATTGCAGCTCATTAACGCAAAAGGGTATGAAAACTCTGAATTTCATCAGCTAGAAATTGATTGGGCGGAAATTACTCATCCTCAAATAAGTCACCCAGCAAACGTATCTTCAAAGAGCGCACAAGGTCAGGCCGGGCAGGGAATTGTTCCATTTTCACTGGCTGACCAGCACCTCGTTGAATCACTTGCATCACAAGCGGCCATTGCCCTGACCAATCGACGCTTGATTCAACAAATGGAAGATTTATTCGAATCTTTCATCGGCATGATCAACACGGCCATTGACGATAAATCTGCTTACACCGGCGGTCATTGTGAAAGAGTCCCAGTACTCACCATGCTGTTGGCCGAGGCGGCCAGCCGTACTAAAACCGGGCCACTCAAAGATTTTGTCATGACCGACAAAGATCGCTACGAACTTAAAATTGCAGGTTTGCTGCACGACTGCGGCAAAGTAACCACCCCCGTGCATGTAGTGGATAAAGCCACTAAATTACACACTCTATTTGATCGCATTAACTTGATAGACGAACGTTTTGAAATACTCAAGCGTGATGCTGAAATTACGATGCTGCGTGAATTATCTGAGGCGAAAGATGAACTCACGCGCGCGCGAATTCAGGAAGCCTTTGAGTTACGCTGCCAATATTTAGACAAAGACCGCAATTTTCTAAGGCACTGCAATAGGGGTTCTGAAAAAATGGAGGAAGCGGAACAGGAGCGTGTGCGGCAGATTGCCCAGTATCGCTGGCGCAACCCAGCGGGGGAAGAGGTCAATTTTCTAACTGCAGATGAAATGGAAAATTTAACTATACGCGCTGGCACGCTCACCGCAGCGGAACGAAAAATTATTAACCATCATATTGAAGTCACCATCACCATGCTGGAATCACTACCGTGGCCCAAGCATTTAAAAAATGCACCTGAATATGCGGGCGGGCATCATGAACGCATGGATGGTAAAGGCTACCCTAGGGGTTTAACTCGCGATCAAATGTCAGTGCAGGCCAGAGTCATGGGCATTGCCGATATTTTTGAAGCACTCACTGCCAAAGACCGCCCGTATAAAGAGGGTAAAACATTGACAGAGTCTTTGCACATCTTGGGACAATTCAAATTAAACGGACATATCGACCCCGACCTATTCGATATTTTTGTACGCGAAAAAATATACCTAACCTATGCCCAGCAGTTTCTTGATCCAAGACAGGTAGGTGAGGTGGATGAAAGCAAAATTCCGGGGTACAGCCCATAGCAGAGATAAAAAATATTGTGCTCTGTATGTAGTGGTCTAATAAAAACAGATGCCTCAATAGGGTTGCTATCTACCTGGAGAAGAAACCACAATGACCAAGCAACGCAAGCTGGGATTCCGTTACAGGCACGGCCTTCTTGCTGCTGCCATTCTTGTGATTGCGCAATTTTTTATATGGAGAAGGCTGTCTGCATGAACCCAGTTGTATCCATTATGGGCAACCGACCTCACTGCCTTCACACAAAAATTTTGATCGTCTCAGTCGCCCCAGACAATTCTAGCTTATGCGGGGTGATTCGCTGTTGAGCCAGAATTAACTTATTCCAATTCCAGTTTGAAAGTGATACAAGGCGGCGACAAGCGAGCGACGAAGACAGTACAGGTAGTACGGCTATAACCAGCGACTTGCTCGCTTGCGAGCTTAGTCGAATGGCTAGTTGTTTTATCAGGAGCGAGCGCGGAAGCCAACGCAGTAGCACTGATAAAATGGAATTGGAATTAGCCACCTAGCCTCCTTCGCTTAAGGTAAATTCTTTTTTGGTAATGCTGGCCTTGCCACGAATATCATCTAAATATAATTGGAGTAGTTGCTGACCTGTTGTACGACGCAGCTGCTGCATATACCCATCACGCACACTGTTATTAATTTCAGCAAGCTCTTTCACTGCCTCGATCCGCGCCAGTACATAAGCACCCTGCCCGTCTACCACGGCTGTGTAAGCAGGTAATTTGCTGACATTGGCCTTAAACACCCGTTGCGCCAACTCCCGATCCATTCCAGTATGTTGCTCCCGAGTCACAGTAAGTCTAGGTTTCCAAGCCACATCTGCTTTTTCTCCACGTTGCAGTTGCGCCAGAGTTTCCTGACCTTGCTTTTGCAACATTTCCTGCGCCTGAGTGCGCAATAATTTTTGCCGTATCTCCGCCTCAACTTCAGCCAAAGCACGGGTACTGGCTGGCTTCAACTCCAGTAATCGTGCAGCCAGTAAGGTGTTAGGTGCAATTTCAACTGCTGTGCTGTTGCGTTTATTTTTTACTACATCATCAGCAAATACTGCCTGCAGTGCCTTGTCTGTCCAGATTGGCAAAGATATCTGCCTTTTGCTCAGCCATGAACTTTGCCGCACAGGCATTTTTACCAGATCAGCGGCGGCCTTTAAGGTATCGCTCTGCTCATAAACGATGTCGCTGAATTTTTCAGCCAAGTCTGCATAAGTGTCGCTACTCTTCTGCGCTCTCATCTTTTGCATGATGTCATTTTTTACTTCGCTGTATGGCTTGATTTTTGCAGGCTCAATGGCCACCAATTTTATAATGTGAAAACCAAAATCTGTTTGAACCAGCTCGCTTATCTCACCCACCTTCAGCTTATATACCGCCTCTTCAAATGGCGGGACCATCGCGCCACGGGCAATCATTCCCAAATCACCACCCACCGCTGCGGAGCCTGTGTCTTGTGAATGCTGCTTGGCCAAATTAGCAAATGCCTGCGGAGATTGTTTGACTTGCTGCAAAATATTTTCAGCCTTAAGCTTTGCTGCATCTGCTTCTGCACCAGATGCCTGCGCAGCAGCAGAGATCAATATATGCGCGGCTTGACGTTGCTCTTGCGTGCCAAATTCTGCTGCGTGCTCATCATAATATTTTTTTGCTTCCTCCTCAGTCACAGATATTTGAGATTGCAAGTCCGCAGCAGAGAAGGTAACGTATTCCACGCGCAGTTGCTCATCGACTTTATATTCATGCGCGTTTGATTCGTAATATTTCTTTATATCCGCATCGGTTACCTTAACCTTCTTTAAAAAAGAATCCAGCGGAATACGTGCAATAGCCACAACTCGTTTCTGTTCGTTCAGTCGAATTATTTTCTCTGCTGCAACAGCAGACGCATATCCATTCTGTAAATATGATCCTATCAGTTGTCGCATGTTGAGATTCTGTGCCATTTCAGCTTCAAAAGCCGGGATGGCTCGGCCTTGCCTGGTTAATATAGAGCTATATAAAGTCTTGTCGAATCGCCCCTCCTTCTGAAAGGCCTCGATGCCAGCAATTGTTTCAGCTAACTGTTTGTCGCTGATTTTTAAACCCACAGCACGGGCTTGCATCATAAGCAAACGTTGATCGATCAAATTATTAAGGATCGTGCGTTTAGCTTCAGGATTGTCCAACATCGCTGGATCGAAATTACCCTGCATACTTTCGCGCATTCTCTCCTGCTGTTGGCGCAAGTCCTGCTCAAACGCTTGCTGCGTGATTTTTTCGCCATCGACAGTGGCGATGACATCGGCTTTGTTTCCCTGATTGAACGTGTCCAAACCAAAAAAAGCAAATGTGACTGCAATGAGTATCAGCACAATTTGCACAAATG
>JAKFXW010000075.1 GCA_021731185.1 Gallionellaceae bacterium | reverse complement strand
GTCCTTTACAAAGAAATTGTGCCGCCTATCAGCAACATCGCGTCGCCAGCTTACCCACGCCGCGTCTGCGAAAAACGCTGCCGGAAAAATCCAGCGCCATGATATTGCTGATAAGTGACAACCAAATCCTGCTGGAGAAACGCGCAGGCAGTGGAATATGGGGCGGCCTATGGAGTTTTCCAGAAATACAGGGGTGTTTCCCTGAAATAGAGCAGAGCCAGAATGTAGATGCCTACTGCACTCGGCACCTGGGTTTGGCGGGTAAACAACACTATGTAAACCTGCCGATGTTTACGCACTCGTTTACACACTTTAAGCTGCACATCACACCGTTACTTCTGTATTTGCCAAGCAAACCCAAGCAAATAAGCGAACCGGGCAAATTGTGGATTAATCTTGAAGATGCGCTGGGCGCGGCAATTCCCACGCCAGTGCGGAAAATATTGAAGTCGGTGCAAATGCTAGAGTAGGAATAAAAGCATAGAAAATAAATGGGATTTATTTAAGTAATCCGAATAAATAAATCAACTACGATCATTTCCCAATAATGAATATTGCGTGGTGCAGTTGGATATTAATAAGACGATAACCGTCACTTTCGCTGCATTATTGAAGGAGTGAAGCCCCTTTATTTCTTTATTACAGCGGTTTTATAAAACTTAGTTTTTTACAACCACACCATTTTCGATTTTAACTTTTTGTCCGACTGTTAAAACAGGGTCAGTGGCTTGGTTGATGGTCTGTGTGGTGCCATTATTCATCTGCACAACGATGTCGTAGGTAGTCGTTTTCTTGACTGATCTTTCTATTTGATTACCGACCAGCGCGCCGCCCACTACACCAGCAGCTGTTGCAGCTCTTTGGTTGCTTGAGTTCTTGGCAATTTGGTTGCCGAGCAAACCGCCAACCACGCCACCTGTAACCACTCCTACGCCTGTGCCTTTTCCTTTTGCCTCAATAATATTCACGGCTGATACTACGCCACAATTCGCACATATCGCAGGCCTGCGCGCTACTTTTTCATTTACGGCGGCACGCTGCTGTGCTTGAACTTCTTTTTTCACTGCTGCGGCCATGGCTTCTTGCTTGGCTTTTTCAGCGGCCTGTTCGGTGAGCAACTCAGCCTTCGCGTCTGCTGCTGCTTTTTCGACGATCGCTTTTGTTTGTGCGGCGGTTTCTTCAGCCGACGGTTTGGGTGAACACGCGGTGAATAACAGTGTGGCAGTCAGTACGAATAGGGTAGTTGTGCTGATTAATTTTGATTGCTTATGTGAGTTTGAGGTTTGCATTTTAGTTTCCAATTTTCCAATTAATTATAGACAAAGTGAATAATAGACAAAGTGAACAGTTCATAGTTCAATGGAGGGCTGCGGATGGCCCGTTTATTCTAAATGCACTTCGCTAATGTAGCTGCCATGCCAATGTAGCTGGCTGGGGTTAATTCATACAAACGCTGTTTTTCTGCAGCAGGAATATCTAGCGTATCGATAAAAGCGTGCAGGTTTTCGCGAGTAATGCCGCTCTGGCCGCGTGTCATATCTTTGAGTCTATCGTAGGCATTGGCGATGTTGTAGCGCCGCATCACCGTTTGAATTGGTTCAGCCAGCACTTCCCAGCTTTTATCTAAGTCTTCTGCCAAGCGCTGCGGATTGGCTTCCAGTTTGTTCAAGCCCTTCACACAGGATTCATAAGCCAGCAAGGTATAACCCAGCGCCACACCCATATTGCGTAGCACGGTAGAGTCAGTAAGATCGCGCTGCCAGCGTGAGATGGGCAGCTTCTCCGAGAGATGACGCAACAGCGCGTTGGCTAAACCGAGATTGCCTTCGGAATTTTCAAAGTCGATGGGGTTGACTTTGTGCGGCATGGTGGAAGAGCCGACCTCGCCCGCCACCACTTTTTGCTTGAAATAACCCAGCGAAATATAGCCCCAGATGTCGCGATTTAAGTCGATGAGAATCGTGTTAGCGCGGGCATAAGCGTCAAACATTTCAGCCATATAATCATGCGGCTCAATTTGCGTGGTGTAGGGATTAAAGGTGATGCCGCGCGCGTTGACAAAACGTTCGGCCAGTGCCGCCCAATCCACATCGGGATAGGCCGCCAGATGCGCGTTGTAATTGCCCACTGCACCATTTATTTTTCCCAGAATTTCCACCTCAGCCAGCAGCGTGCGTGCGTGCAATAAACGATGCACCACATTCGCCATTTCCTTGCCCAGTGTGCTGGGCGTGGCAGTTTGCCCATGCGTGCGACACAGCATCGGCAAATCGGCTAGCTGATGCGCCAGTTCGCGCAAACGATTTATAAGCACATCCAACACAGGCAACATCACCGTATCGCGTCCGGCCTTTAACATCAGCGCGTGGCTTAAATTATTGATGTCCTCCGAGGTGCAGGCGAAATGGATAAATTCTAATGCATGTGCAGTTTCTGGAAACAATAATAATTTTTCGCGCAACCAATATTCGATGGCTTTAACATCGTGGTTGGTGCGCTTTTCAATTTCTTTGATTTGCGTTGCGTCGGCTTCATTGAACTGCGCGCACAGCGCATCCAGTCGCATAATGGTGGCACTGGAAAACGGCGCAAACTGTGATGTTTTCTGGGCAGTAATGCTAGGTTCTGCACTTAGCGCTTTGAGCCATTCGACCTCAATCAACACCCGATAACGAATTAAACCAAACTCGCTGAAGTGATGGCACAAGGCCTTGACCTTGCTGTGATAGCGACCATCGAGCGGAGAAAGGGCGGTGAGAGAGGAGAGTGGGGTCATGACAATACCTTGCAACAGAAAATAGATATTTTACGTGAAAGTGCTTCCCGGTGGCGGCTTGTGTGTAGGACACCTTTAAAAATTCAAATTGCTAAGCCAGACAAGGCACGAATAAAAAATTACGCCGACGCATATGTTTAATATGTTAGAAGTAATTTTTTATGCGCAACGCAGTATGGCGACGGAAGTTGGATTTTTAGAGATGCCCTGTACTTGTAGAAATAGGGGGCTGAATAATCCCTCCACCCTGAATAATTCCCCCACCCAGGCAAACCTCTCCGTCATAGAGCACCACCGATTGGCCAGGCGTAACCGCCCATTGCGCTTCATTAAAAGTGATTGCTGCAATATCCCCAGATAAATCGGTGATGCAGCAACTTGCATCAGCCTGTCGATAGCGAGTTTTAGCTGCGTAGCTGCGTGTCTTGTCAGGTGCTTGAGTGCTTATCCAATGCATTTCCAGCGCGCTCAGGTGTTGTGATAACAATGCCGGGTGAGTGTGCCCCTGCACCACGATTAGCTGATTTTCCTGCATATTTTTTTCCGCCACAAACCACGGCAAACCTGCTGATCCTTGTGTTCCGCCGATGCCTAAACCCTGACGTTGACCCAGCGTATAAAAAGATAAGCCGTGATGCGTGCCCACTTTTTTTCCTTCTGGTGTCAGCATATCGCCGGGCTGCGTGGGCAAATAACGATTTAAAAATTCTCGAAATGGACGCTCGCCAATAAAGCAAATACCAGTGCTATCTTTTTTGGCATGGTTCGGCAAATTGTGCTGCCTTGCAATGTCGCGCACTTGCGATTTCAGTAGCCCGCCCAGCGGGAACATGGCTTTGGATAATTGCGCTTGATTCAAACGATGCAAAAAATAACTTTGATCTTTGCTGGTATCTTTGCCTTTTAAAAGTTGGAGTCCATCATCTGTTTCCTGTACTTTCGCATAATGCCCAGTCGCCATTGCATCTGCGCCCAGCTTGAGGGCATGCTCTAAAAAAGCTTTAAATTTTATTTCTGAGTTGCATAAAATATCCGGATTAGGTGTGCGCCCAGCTTGATATTCGCGCAAAAAATAACTGAACACGCGATCTTTGTATTCCGCAGAAAAATTCACTGCCTCGATGGGAATGCCAATTACATCGGCCACGGAAACGGCATCAATTAAATCCTGGCGGGTTGAGCAATGCTCATCATTGTCATCCTCTTCCCAATTTTTCATAAAAAGTCCGATGACATCAAAGCCCTGCTGCTTAAGCAAAAGCGCGGTGACGGCAGAATCGACTCCGCCGGACATGCCCACCACCACACATTGTCCCCTCATTGTCCCCCTGTGGGATGTGGGGAATTTTTTCGTCATGAGTAATGCACCAGTAAATCCAGCGGGAAACGTTTGCCCGCCAGATAGTCTTCCACACAGCGCAAAACCAGCGGACTGCGATGGCGTGCCTGACTTTCGCGAATTTCATCCAAAGTCATCCACATCGCACGCACGATGCCCGTATCTAATAGTTGATCAGGATAATGTGCCAGAATGTTGCCAGTAAATGCAAAGCGCAAATAGGTGGTATGGGAAACATCAGAATGCCAGCGATAAATGCCAATCAGATGTTGCGGTTCAAACCGATAAGCGGATTCCTCCAGCGTTTCGCGCACGGCTGCGGCAGGCAAATTTTCGCCAGATTCCAAGTGTCCAGCGGGTTGATTTAGCACCAAGCCGGATGTTGATTCCTCCTCTACCAGTAGAAATTTTCCATCGCATTCGAGGATGGCAGCTACGGTTACATTGGGTTTCCAGATCATGTTTTGCTAGCGTGTGCTTTCAACTTAAACCAGCGCATAATTTTAACCCAGATTGTCCATTAGCTATCTATTTCTAAGCAATTGTCGAATAGCACAAGCGGCTAGACCTGCCCGCATAACCAGAGTAAATTACATATGGCAAGCAACGCTCGAAATAAAAGAGTGGTGAAGCTCGTAAAAATAAATTGGTCGTCGTTAATTAAATTAAAAGGAGAGCAATCATGGCAAAAGACAGCGTTTACCGTATCACCGAACTCGTTGGCACCAGCAAAAAATCTTGGGAAGATGCTGCCGCCAATGCCGTTAACACGGCATCCAAAACCTTGCGTGATTTAAGAGTGGCCGAAGTGGTCAAACTTGACATGGTGGTAGAAGACGGAAAAGTCGCTTCTTATCGCGCAAGAGTGGCATTGTCGTTTAAGTACGATCCGAAGAAATAAAGAGTCATTTTGGTTGCCAAAGAAAGACCGCAGATTTATTGCAAGATATAACCTGCGGCCTTTATTTTCGCGCAGCAATGTGTAAAATGACAGTGTTTCTTACACACGGGGTTTACGATGCGAACCAATATAGAAATTGATGACAAGCTCATGCAAAAAGCGATGCGATCTGGCGGGTTCAAAACCAAAAGAGAAACCGTCGAAGCCGCGCTCAAAGCACTGTCGGAGCGGAGCATTGCCTATCGGAAACTGTTGAACCTTGTGGGCAAAGGCGAGTTTGATGCTGCTTATGACTACAAGACCATGCGCTCAGGAAACCCACCCGCTCTCAAAAAATGATACTGGTTGATTCCAGCGTCTGGATCGGCTTGTTTCGCGGTGACCATACTCCACAAACCCAATTGGCTTTGAGCATCTTGCAAAGTGGCGATGAAGAATTGGCTGTTGCCGATTTTATTTTGCTGGAAGTGCTGCAAGGCTTCCGTTCCGAAAAACAAGCGCAAGCTGCTTTTCAATCATTCTCTGGGCTTCCCTGCTTTACGCTTAGCGGCAAGCCGCTGGCAGTGTTGGCCGCGAGCAATTATCGCCGCTTGCGGCAAAAAGGCATCACCATCCGCTCCACTATTGACTGCCTGATTGCCAGTTTTTGTGTCAAAAACGACATTCCTCTGTTGCATTGCGACCATGACTATGATGCTTTCGAGCAACATCTCGGTTTACGGGTGGTGGCAATTTAAGCATGGCAGAGAAATCGAAAGAATTTGTAAAGGAAGGCGCGGAGATTTATAGTAAGGCGTAG
>JAKFXW010000195.1 GCA_021731185.1 Gallionellaceae bacterium | reverse complement strand
GAGCCAGTCACTCAAGAATTGAATCGGTGACTTGTATCCCAGCCTCGAGTGCAGCTGCTTCCCGTTGTAGAATACCTCGATGTACTCAAACGTCATGGTGATCACTTCGTCCCGTGTCTCAAAGCGTCACCCTACACCCGCTCGTTCTTGAAGCTGCCAAACCAGCCTTCATCCGTCCACAGGTAGGTGATGTTGGATGTCCAGACCTGATTGGGCGCGTCAGGTGTAAAGTTCCGATCCAGCAGGTTCGGGGCAGCTTAGGCATCTTCATCATCTTCCTTAAGGGTTCAATTTTACGCACCCTTGGAAGACAAATTTTCGGGGGAAGGTCATTATAAATACCACTCGCAATTTAACAGCAAAACCTATGTTAAACCAGAGATGGCAAGCAATACCCTCTTAATTGAGCCTAATGCGCGCGCTATTGGGGATGCAATCCAAACCGCGTCCAGCCCGTCAATGGTATCATTAACGCTCATGCTGCACAGTGAGTCTGTGCGGGTTCTTTATGCAATCTGTGTGAGTGATTTAACCAAATGAACAGCAGCGAAATCCGTCAAAACTTTCTTCAATACTTTGCTTCCAAAGGTCACACGATTATTTCTTCCAGTTCTCTGGTGCCGGGCAATGATCCCACTTTGCTGTTCACTAATTCTGGCATGGTGCAGTTCAAAGATTGCTTCCTGGGACATGACAAGCGTGCGTATGTTCGCGCCACTTCTTCACAACGCTGTGTGCGGGCGGGCGGCAAGCATAACGATTTGGAGAATGTCGGTTATACGGCGCGCCACCATACTTTTTTTGAGATGCTGGGCAACTTCAGTTTTGGTGATTATTTTAAGCGCGAAGCAATTTTGTACGCATGGGAATTGCTGACGGTTATTTATAAATTACCCGCCGAAAAATTATGGGTGACGGTGTATGCCGAGGATGATGAGGCGTACAACATTTGGGCGAATGAAGTGGGTGTGCCTGCGGCGCGCATTGTGCGAATTGGCGACAATAAAGGCGCGCGCTATGCCTCGGATAATTTCTGGCAGATGGCAGACACGGGGCCGTGCGGGCCGTGCTCAGAATTATTTTACGATCATGGCGAGGAAGTTTTTGGCGGGCCACCGGGTAGTGCGGATGCCGAGGGGGATCGCTATATCGAAATCTGGAATCTGGTTTTCATGCAATATAACCGAGATGAGCAGGGCGTGTTGCACCCGCTGCCTAAACCATCGGTAGACACGGGCATGGGATTGGAACGCATTGCGGCGGTGATGCAGCATGTACATTCCAATTATGAAATTGATCTGTTTCAAAATCTCATCACAGCTGCGGCGCGTGAAACGGAATCAAATGATCTGACCAAAAATTCGCTCAAGGTTATTGCCGATCATATTCGCGCCTGTTCATTTTTAATTGTCGATGGCGTAATCCCCGGCAATGAAGGGCGCGGCTATGTACTGCGTCGCATCATTCGCAGGGCGATTCGGCATGGTTATAAGCTGGGCGTGCGGACTGCTTTTTTCTATCGCATCGTGCCCGATTTGGTGGCGGAAATGGGCGTGGCGTTTCCTGAATTAAAGGCTGCACAACAGCGCGTGATGGATGTTTTAAAACAGGAAGAAGAGCGTTTCTTTACTACAATCGAGCATGGTATGACGATATTAGAAAGCAAATTGACGACTTTGAGCGCGCTCCCTCACCCTCAGTCCCTCTCCCAGCGGGAGAGGGAAGTTAAACCCTCTCTCTCTGGGAGAGGGCAGGGTGAGGGAACACACTCTATTTTGAACGGCGAGATTGCATTCAAGCTGCACGACACCTTCGGCTTCCCGCTTGATCTCACGCAAGACGTATGTCGCGAGCATAACGTGACTGTGGATGTCACTGCATTTGACACAGCGATGGCGCGGCAAAAACAGCAGGCGCGTGCAGCGGGCAAATTCAAAATGGCAATCAACCTTGAGGTCGATGCGGCAGCGACCATTTTTCACGGTTACGACACATTGGAATTTAACGGCAACGTGCTGGCTTTGTACAAAGAAGGCGCGGCGGTGAATGAATTGCTGGAGGGTGAAATGGGCGTGGTGGTGTTGGACGACACACCGTTCTACGCCGAGTCTGGCGGACAGGTGGGTGATTGTGGTGTGCTGCATAGCTCGCATGGTGTGTTTGC
Organism: Gallionellaceae bacterium; assembly: GCA_021731185.1. GTDB lineage: Bacteria > Pseudomonadota > Gammaproteobacteria > Burkholderiales > Gallionellaceae > Nitrotoga. The sequence goes on along the minus strand of JAKFXW010000195.1, from coordinate 3,696 downwards.
GGTGGAAGACACGCAAAAAATTCAGGCCAACGTATTCGGTCATCATGGCGTAATGAAGACCGGAAAGTTAACGGTCGGGAACAGTGTTAATGCGCGGGTGGATGTTGCGGCGCGTAATCGCACCATGCGTAACCATTCTGCCACGCACCTCATGCACAAAGCCTTGCGCGAGGTGCTGGGAGGCCACGTGCAGCAAAAAGGTTCGCTGGTGGATGCGGAAAAAACTCGCTTTGATTTTGTGCATACGCAGCCGATGACCGATGCGGAAATTCACCGCGTGGAAAATCTGGTCAATGCAGAAATTCTAATCAACGCCTCAACACAAGCGCGGGTGATGACGATAGACGACGCACAAAAAACGGGCGCGCTGATGTTGTTCGGCGAAAAATATGGCGATGAAGTGCGCGTGCTGGACATTGGTACCTCGCGCGAATTATGTGGTGGCACGCATGTGGCAAGAACGGGCGACATCGGGCTGTTCAAAATTGTCGCGGAGAGCGGTGTAGCAGCAGGTGTGCGGCGTGTGGAAGCAGTGACGGGCGAAGGTGCGTTGGCCTACATTCAGCAACAGGAAAATCAATTGCAGCAAGTGGCGAGCGCGATTAAATCACAGCCTGCCGAAGCGGCAGCGCGTATTTCGCAAATTCTCGATAACGTAAAAATGCTGGAGAAGGAATTAGCGACACTGAAATCCAAACTGGCTTCGGCACAGGGGGATGATTTAATCAAGCAGGTGGTGGACGTGAATGGCGTGAAAATTCTGACCGCCGAAATGACAGGTGCAGATGCAAAATCCCTGCGCGAAACGCTGGATAAATTAAAAGACAAGCTGAAAAATTGTGTGGTGTTATTGGCTGCAACCGAGACTGGAAAAGTAACGCTCATCGCAGGAGTCAGCAGCAATCTGACAGGAAAAGTTAAGGCCGGCGAGCTGGTAAATTTTGTCGCACTACAAGTGGGAGGAAAAGGTGGTGGTCGGGCGGACATGGCACAAGCGGGCGGCACACAGCCGGAGCATCTGCCAGCGGCGTTGAAATCGGTAACAGTGTGGGTGGGCGAGCGGTTGTAATTTCACCGAGTATGAGGAGTTTGGTGGGGACACAGGAGGCGCGTAAATGAAACGTGGTTGCAGACGATTACTGCCCTTAAAGGAATATCAAAGTGAAGTTTGAATGGGATAGCGACAAGGCGACAGCCAACCTGAATAAACATGGCGTATCCTTCCAAGAAGCATCCACTATTTTTGGTGACGACTTGTCGCTGACTGATCGCGACCCGGCCCACTCTACCAACGAACACCGTTTCATTACGTTTGGCATATCCTCCGAGAATCGTATTCTTGTTGTGGCACATGCCGAACGCAGTGATAAAATTCGCATCATTAGTGCACGTCCCGCAACGCGGGCAGAAAGGAAATTTTATGAAGAAGGGTAAAGAAAAAAACGACGAGCTCCGTGCTGAATATCAACGCGAAGATTTTGGTGAAATGGTGCGCGGTAAATACGCGAAGCGATATAAGGAGGCATCCAACGTTGTTGTGATTGCCCCTGAGGTGCAAAAGGCGTTTCCTAACACCCAAGCTGTGAACGATGCATTGCGCGGGTTGATGGAATTGGCTCAAGCTACAGGGCTTACTCCTCGTTCACCGCGCAAGACGACAGGCGACAGATCGCGATTAAAATAGTGGGAGGAGGCAAAAGCTAGATAATCAACGCGGTAAGTTGGGCTGGTAGGTTGGTGCTGAACCCGCGAAGCCAACATTTTTGCACATTACGCCATCGCCTATTGGTCGTACCTATTGGTTGCTTGTTGGCTTCATTTCATTCAGCACCAACCTACAAAGTTCAGTAATATTCTACAAAATCACCTACATCAAAACGGCAGTTGCAACGCTAGATTCGCCGCCATTAACACCCGCCGAAAGTCTTGTTGAATTCTGATTAACGCCGCTTCATTGTCCGCCTCAAAGCGCAGCACAATCACGGGGGTGGTGTTGCTGGAGCGCATCAGCCCAAACCCATCGGCATATTCCACACGCAAGCCGTCTATCGTAATGACCTCCAAAGCATCAGTAAATAACGGTGCCTCGGCTGATTTTGCGCGAGCTTGCAGTTGTGCGATAAGCGCGTAATTTTCGCCTTCTTGCAATTTTATTTGCAGCTCTGGGGTGTTGATCGAGTTTGGCAAACTATTCAGCGTGGCATTGCCATCGGGCTGTTTGCTTAGTGTTTCGAGCAGCCGTGCACCCGCGTACAAGCCATCATCAAAGCCATACCAGCGTTCTTTGAAGAACACGTGACCGCTCATTTCGCCCGCCAACAGCGCGCCGCTTTCGCGCATTTTTGCTTTGATAAATGAGTGTCCGGTTTTCCATAGCGTGGGTTTGCCGCCGTGCTTTTTGATCCAGGCAAATAAATTGCGCGTCGATTTCACATCGAAAATAATTTCTGCACCGGAATTGCGCGACAACACATCTGCGGCAAATAACATCAGTTGCCGATCTGGAAAAATAATGTTGCCATTTTTGGTTACTACGCCCAGTCGGTCCCCGTCGCCGTCGAACGCCAAGCCCAGCTCATCATTATTTTTGGCGAGTGCTTGAATTAAATCTTGCAGATTTTCGGGTTGTGAAGGATCGGGATGATGGTTAGGAAAATTGCCATCCACTTCGCAAAACATTTCGGTCACTTCGCAGCCCAGTTGTCGATACAAGGTCGCGGCAAAGTCTCCGGCCACGCCATTGCCACAATCCACGGTGATTTTCATCGGGCGCGCAAGTTTAATATCCGAAGTGATGCGTGCGAGATATTCGGCGCTGATATCGCGTTGCGTGTAGCTGCCTGTGCCGTGCGCAAGATTGTTTTGTTCGATGCGCTGACGTAATGCTTGAATGCTGTCGCCAGAAAGTGTCTCGCCAGCCAGCACCATTTTCAGCCCGTTGTAATCGGGTGGATTATGGCTGCCAGTAATCATTACGGCAGAATGTGTATGCAGATGGTAGGCCGCAAAATACACCATCGGCGTGGCGACGCGACCTACATCAATAACGTTGATGCCACTTTGCTGAATGCCGCGCGCCAGTGCCTGTGCAAATTCTACGCCGGATAAACGACCATCACGCCCAATGGCGATTGTGTGCTGGCCGCGTGCAACCGCTTCCGAACCAATGGCATGGCCTATCACTCGAATAAATTCAGCGGTGAGTGATTGTCCGACGATGCCGCGAATGTCGTAGGCTTTGAAAATTTCTTTAGGTGGATTGAGCAAGGTTTATCGTACCGTGTGGTTTGAGTGCTTTGTTGAGAGACAAGCATCGCAGGATTGCAATTAATCCCTTTTTTAGTGATGCCCTTTAGGCAACTCCCCTTTGAACTTATACAACGTGCCGCAATAAGGACAGCGCGCTTCGCCGAGTTTGGCCACGGGCACGACCACTTTAGGATGGCTATTCCACAGCGGCGTGTTGGGCATGGGGCAGTACAGCGGCAAGTCCGCCACAGTCACTTCGATGATCATTTCGGGTTTGGTGGGTGCGGCTTGTGTCATATACTTCTCCTTTTAGGTGCATTTACAAAGTGTCTTTAAAATTCAAATTTATAAGCCAGACCAAATTATTAACAAATGGGGCGCGAGCAAAAAATGATTCCGCCGCATATATTTAATATGTAAGGAAGCATTTTTTACGAGTAACAAAGT
>JAKFXW010000172.1 GCA_021731185.1 Gallionellaceae bacterium | reverse complement strand
AACTGGCATCGGCTTGGCAGTGAGCAAGAAATTGGTTGAAATAATGGGCGGAACTATCGGTGTGGAAAGCACCGTCGGCGTGGGCAGCGAATTCTGGATCGAACTGGATCGGGACATTGCGTCACAGCCTGCTGCTGTAATTAAACTTCCCGAAGAATTTGTTTCGCAACATAAAGGGAATGCGGCACGCTACACCCTGCTGTATGTGGAAGACAATCCGGCTAACCTGATGCTGGTCGAGCACATAATTGAGGATCACCCCAACATACGCATGTTAAGCGCACACGATGGAGCCCAGGGTATAGCACTTGCGCGAGAGCAACAGCCGGATATTATCCTGATGGACATCAATCTGCCCGGCATCAGCGGGATAGAAGCGATGATTCTCCTGCGTAAAGACCCGGCAACGAAACATATTCCCATTATCGCCCTCAGCGCCAATGCCATGCTGTGCGACATCGAGCAGGGGCTGGAGGCCGGATTCTTCCGCTATCTCACCAAGCCCATCAAGATCAATGAACTTACGGAAGCGCTGGATGCGGTGATGGCATCAGTGGGGAACGAACAGCCGACAGCGTAAATGCAACAAGTGTTGAATTCCTGTTTTACAGAAACTTGAAGCACGGTTCAGGCTAGTTTGCGGGGTTTCATGGCATCAAGATTCGTCACTCCAAAGCAGACTATTACCACGGGCCGATTATGGCCGACACTTGACTGATGGACATCATATTACACTGCCACATAACGGTCATTTGAAAAATAGATTTCATTGCCATGAAGCAAGAAAACTGGACATTCCGTCGGCTGCGCCGACTTCCTTTTCAGGACAATTGCCACGGTCGGCAATGGCCGGATTCTGTTGAAAAACTCCTTTTTCAGGGCGCTGAAAATAATTTAAGCCTCTTAGGTAAGTTGGATTTCAAAGGATGCAGGGGGCACATTTTGTCTGATCGATCGTTGTGGAGCTTCTAATTCGCCTATACGATGAAAATAAATTGCGTTTCCTATTGCAACTGCTTTTGGCAAAATTTTAGAGTTTCTAAAAAATGGAGTTTTTCAACAGAATCGCCGAGGAAGAGACAGTCAGGGCTCACAGCCTGAACTTCTGCTTTGTGTCGGTTGCTGCACGACACGACTGTCTGGTATCCGGCGACGGAATTACAAGATCGTGTGACTTTCGGTGTGTTGGGTTGATCCCTTCGGCTTCACTCAGGATAAACACCGCGACATTGTCCCCTTGTGGGATACCCAACGAATTTGACAGAGGAACGATGGGTAGCTTTGCATAGCCATCTGACTAAGCTGTCATAAAACGACAGGCAAGTCATTGGTTATCTCTGCGCTCTGTCGATTTCTCACGCGGTTACCCGCGTAGAGAATCGCGTGACTTTGTTGCAATCTATCCTACGATTGCTACGGCTGTAACTTGGGTCAGGCGGGAACCGCGTCTTCGGTAAGTTCTCCATCTTTGTCCTCCGTTTCAAGTTTACATTCTACGAAACGTTGGACTCTTTGAAATTCAACTTATGTCAAAGTGCGCGAGGTGATGTAACAAAGAATAACAACTCCGTGCTTAACCAAATCGTCCAGTAATGTAATCTTCCGTTTCTTTATGTTTGGGGTTGGTGAAGAGTGTACTGGTGTCGCCGAACTCAATTAAATTTCCCAAATACATATACGCCGTGAAATCGGACACGCGTGCGGCTTGTTGCATGTTGTGGGTAACGATGACGATGGTGAAATCTGTTTTCAGTTCATTGATGAGCTTCTCGATGTGCGCGGTAGAAATAGGATCAAGCGCAGAGGTCGGTTCATCGAGCAATAAAACTTGCGGCTTCACGGCGATGGCGCGTGCAATACACAGGCGCTGTTGTTGTCCACCAGACAAGCTCGTACCATTTTTCTTGAGCTTATCTTTTGCCTCGGTCCATAGAGCAGCCTTGCTTAACGCCCACTCTACGCGCTCATCCATATCATAACGGCTCAGGCGTTCATACAGTTTGACTCCGAAGGCAATGTTGTCATAAATCGACATGGGAAACGGCGTGGGCTTCTGAAACACCATGCCAACCTTGGCGCGCAGCATGTTCAAGTCTTGTTTTTTATCGAGAATATTTTCCCCATCCAGTAATACTTCTCCTGTAGCTTTTTGCTTGGGATAAAGCTGGTACATGCGATTGAAAGTGCGCAATATTGTGGATTTTCCACAACCTGATGGACCGATAAAGGCAGTGACCATTTTTTCAGGGATGGTCATGTTGACATCTTTCAGCGCGCGTTCTGTGCCATAGTAAAAATTTAAATCACGAACGATTAGTTTAGGTTTGGTTATTTTTGTGGAGTGAGTAGGCATGAGATTTTAATGGCTGGGGACGGTTTGGCGGAACAGCACTCGTGCCAGAATGTTAAGCGTGAGCACGCTGACAGTGATAAGCAATGCGCCAGCCCAAGCCAGACTTTGCCAATCGGCGTAGGGGCTCATGGCAAACTGGAAAATTACGACGGGTAAATTCGCCATGGGTTGATTCAAATCGCTGCTCCAGAATTGGTTATTGAGTGAGGTAAATAATAAGGGCGCAGTTTCTCCACTGATGCGTGCCACCGCCAGTAATATGCCGGTGAGTATGCCAGCGCGAGCTGCGCGCAAAGTCACGAAATTTATGATTTTCCATTGTGGTGTACCCAGCGCAGCGGCAGCTTCGCGTAAGGTGTTGGGCACCAATCGCAACATATTTTCTGTGGTGCGAATCACGACAGGAATGACGATGATGGAAAGTGCAAACGCGCCAGCCCAGCCGGAAAAATGTCCAATTTTGATGACATATATTTCATACACGAACAAGCCAATTACAATAGAAGGTGCGGATAAAAGCACATCATTTATAAAGCGTGTGGCGGGAGCCAGCCAACCGCGCTGACCGAATTCAGCCAGATATGTGCCTGCCAGAATGCCAATGGGAGTGCCTATAAGCGTAGCGATGAAGGTCATCATCAGGCTGCCTGCGATGGCGTTGAGCAGGCCGCCCTGGCTGCCTGGTGGCGGAGTCATCTGAGTGAATAAATTCAGGTTGAGTCCTTGTAGCCCATTTGCTAGCAGTGTCCATAAAATCCATCCCAGCCAGAATAAGCCAAACAACATCGCTAGAATAGATACACCTAAACTGAGCGCGTTAATCAGACGGCGGCGTGCGTAGAGGGTCAACATGATTTAGGTCCCTTCGCGCTTAGCGAGTCTATGCAACATATAACGTGCCATAGACAATACAATAAAAGTAATCAGGAATAGAATTAAACCCAGTTGAACCAGTGCTGAGGTGTATAGCTCACCCACTGCTTCATTAAATTCATTGGCCAGCGCGGAAGAAATACTGTTTCCTGGCATGAGGAGTGAGGTGCTGAGTTTGTGAGCATTGCCAATTACAAACGTGACTGCCATCGTTTCCCCGAGTGCACGTCCCAAGCCTAACATGATGCCGCCTACCACGCCGATTTTGGTATACGGCAAAATCACGTTCCACATCACCTCCCATGTGGTCGCGCCCAAGCCATAAGCAGATTCTTTAAGTAGCGTAGGCACAATTTCAAATACGTCGCGCATGACGGAGGCAATAAAAGGAATCACCATAATGGCTAAAATAATACCAGCGGTGAGTATGCCCACTCCCATCGGAATGCCCTGAAAAAGAGGGCCAAATAAAGGTGATGGCCCTAGTTTTTCAATCAGCCAGGGTTGCACGTGTTCGGCAAATAGTGGTGCGAATACAAACAAGCCCCACATGCCATAAATAATACTGGGTATCCCTGCCAGCAATTCGATAGCAATACCTAAAGGGCGACGTAACCAGCGCGGTGATAATTCAGTTAAAAATATCGCGATTCCAAAGCTGATCGGAATTGCGATAAGCAAGGCGATGAACGAGGTGACCAGAGTGCCAATAATAGGAACCAATGCGCCAAATTCGTCGGTAACAGGATTCCATACTGCGCTGCTCAAAAATCCGAAACCAAAATGCTTAATGGCTGGCAGACCGCCCATAACTAGTGACGCAATTAACGCTAAGAGCAGAATCAACACGCTAAAAGCAGCGAGGCGTGTGATATTGCGGAATACAATATCCAGCCAGTGTTGATACTTTATCCGAGATTCATGTGCGAACGTGGGCATAAATTTTGTTTCCTAAGTACTTAAAAATTACTTCAAGAAAAAAATAAGTGAGGGAGCTTGCGCCCCCTCATCAAACAAACTATTGTCAAATTATGATCCCTGAATTATAGCCGAGAGATACCTTTTTGAAACTTCCTTTTAGACTATTGTCCGCTAACTATTGCCACAGTGACTTGCCGCTGGCATCTTTAATCTGCGCTTTCCAAGCTGCGCGCACCAACTTCTGCACATCGGCTGGCATGGGGACATAGTCTAAAGCTTCGGCCATTTTGTTGCCATTGCTATAGGCCCAATCAAAGAATTTAAGCACTTCTATAGCCGTTTCAGGCTTGGTTTGCGCTTTATGCATCAAAATAAAAGTAGCACCTGTAATAGGCCAGCTTGCTTTGCCCGGTTCATTGGTTAGCAATTCATAAAACCCTGGTGCTTTTAGCCAATCTGCATTAGCAGCGGCTGCTTTGAATGACTCATCGTTAGGGTTAACAAACTGACCATCACGATTTTTCAACTGAACGTGAGCCATTTTATTTTGCAGCGCGTAAGCATATTCAACATAGCCGATAGAATTTTTAATACGTTGCACAAACGACGCGACCCCTTCATTCCCTTTGCCGCCAGTGCCAGTTTTCCATGATACAGCCGTTCCCTCACCTACGGAAGATTTCCACTCAGGGCTGATCTTGGACAGATAGTTGGTGAAAATAAAAGTTGTTCCAGACCCATCCGAACGATGCACAACAGTAATAGTTTCGTCAGGCAACGCAACCCCAGCGTTCAGTGCCACCAGCGCAGGATCATTCCATTTGCTTATTTTCCCCAGAAAAATATCTGCCAGCACTTTGCCATCCAGCTTGACCTGCCCCGCGGTAACACCTTTAATATTGATGACTGGTACCACCCCACCCATCACAGCAGGGAATTGCATCAAACCATTTTTTTCCAACTCTTCTGGCTTCATCGGCATATCAGAGGCACCAAAATCAACGGTCTTGGCAATAATTTGTTTGATTCCACCACCTGAGCCAATCGATTGATAATTCATGCTGACTCCAGTTTGCGTTTTATACGCATCCGCCCATTTCGCGTAAATAGGGTAGGGAAAAGTAGCACCCGCTCCAGTAATACTTGCTGCGAAAGCATTGCCAGTTAAGGACAGTGTTGTAGCTAATGCCGCAAAGGTCACAATTTTGTTCAGTTTATTTCTCATGTTTTTCATCCTCATTTTCCCATTATTATTAACAGAATTTGCCATCTGGGCACATTTTTATCGCATCTTGAGTTGCTGAGGCACATCATAGAGCAGATATGTGACAGAAATATTACATTGTCCCCTTGTGGGACAGGAGAGAATCGGGCGAATTTGTTTTGGAAATTGGCGGGATTAAGAGATGAAAAACGCCTAATGGAATTAGCAGGTATAAATTTGCAACAAATATGCAGCCGAAAAAATTATTTTCGTAGCTTTAACTGTAAGCGCATTAACACCGCTTCTGCTTTCGCGCCCAGATAAACATACAGCCCCAGCCCAACCAGCAATCCCACGGATGCCAGCATCATCCACACTGCGTGTAGCAAATTATGCCCATCTCCCAGCGCGGCCTGGAACATCAGCATCAAGGCTTCTATTGATACGGCAATCAGGATCGCCGCAGTAAAGCGAGTAATGGTGCGGCGGGTCGAGCTATGCCGAAAAATGTCTTTATTCATCAGCACTTCTTCTTCTAGCATGGTTTTGCCGAGATCGAATACCGCCAATGCCAGTGTCAGGTAAA
>JAKFXW010000012.1 GCA_021731185.1 Gallionellaceae bacterium | reverse complement strand
TTCTAGAACGGTAATAATATCTATTTTTATTAATCATCTTAGTAAGTTAACACACTTTAAAATGTGCTCAACTTCCTAAGACCCATTTCTTTTATGATTCGCCAAAAAAAAAGACAGGTTCAACCTGTCCTTTTTTCTTACTATTTTCTGTCTTAAGAGCCCGCTTTACATAGACGCGATTCTGTCAATAAATATAATCGATGGGAACGTTCTCTTTAATGATCTGCTGGTAAAGTTACTCATGGTAGCGCCCTGCCCATAACGTATGTTATCTCCTTTGAGGACTTTCGTTTTGGTAGTAGCCAGCCACACCGAACCGTTGTTGTTGGTTACTTCAATAAAGGAGTACAAGTCGGTTTCAATTACTTCAAGTACCTTACCAACATTAGGCAGCGATGCTGCGCTGACGGGTGCTGAGTTTAATGCGCTATTTCCCAGTATATGACTAGCTGGTGGTACTGTATGAGGCGAGGCGCCGGGAGGTGTGCTCAAAGGTGCATCCGGTGCAGCCAAGGTTGGACTTGCGACAGTTACAAGCATTAATGCAATAAAAATAGTTTTCATATTTTTGGGAGCCTTTATATATTTAGAAAGTACAAAGATTGGGGTAATTAACGAGCAGTTACTTTGTTCATGATATAGAAAAAAATACTTGCTGGCAAAGCTCTGGCATTGAAACAAGTATAAAGTTCATAGGATTTGTATAGAGCCAAGCTCTATCAGCTACAGGTATTACATTTTCAATGTTAAATTTAGCGGAAATGCCGTTGCGATAATGCATGGGCAAATTGCCTCACTTGCGCTCACCTACTCAGCACCTTCAAACACACCTCTCAGAGAAACTACAATTAAATTATTCCGATACGCTATTTGGAAGTGATTGTTTTTACGTGTTGTTTATGTGTTAGTTTTTAATGCGCGCTTTTTCGACAGTTGCCCTAAGTAGAGTGGTGCGGCATAATCGTCGACTTTGAAATTGTAATCATCCGACTCACTCGAGAAACTTCATAGGAATCATTCAGGAGATCAGTAAAAATGGTAGCGGCACGTAAGGTATCCCCCCCTAAATTCAACGATATAACTGGCGCAATTCGCGCTCTGGCAATGGATGCGGTGCAGAAAGCCAATTCCGGCCACCCCGGCGCGCCTATGGGTATGGCAGAGATTGCCGATGTGCTGTGGAATCGCCACCTACGCCACAATCCTGCGAATCCCAAGTGGGCTGATCGTGATCGTTTTGTTTTATCGAATGGTCATGGTTCGATGTTGGTTTACGCGCTGTTGCATTTGTCTGGCTACGATTTGCCGATGGACGAATTGAAGCGCTTCCGCCAATTGCATTCACAGACTCCTGGGCATCCCGAATACGGCTATACCGCTGGCGTGGAAACAACTACAGGCCCGTTGGGTCAGGGCATCACCAACGCAGTCGGCATGGCGATGGCGGAAAAATTATTGGCAAATGAATTTAATCGTCCTGGGCATGAGATTGTCGATCACCATACTTATGTTTTTCTCGGTGACGGCTGCTTGATGGAAGGCATCTCACACGAATCCTGCGCGTTGGCGGGCACATGGGGTTTGGGTAAGTTGATTGCGTTCTGGGACGACAATAATATTTCGATCGACGGCCATGTTGAAGGCTGGTTTACTGATGATACCACCAAGCGCTTTGAGTCTTATGGCTGGCACGTTATTTCAGTCAATGGACATGATCCAGTTGCGATTGATGCGGCGATTGTGGCAGGCAAAAGCATCACCGATAAGCCAACTATGATTTGCTGCAAAACGATTATTGGTATGGGCGCGCCGAACAAAGCCGATACGCACGAGGTACATGGCGCGGCATTGGGCGATGCAGAAATTGCGGCGACGCGCGCGAACATCGGCTGGAAATATCCGCCGTTTGAAATTCCTGCGCATGTGTATAAGGCTTGGGACGCACGCACCAAAGGCGAAGGTTCAGAAAAGTTATGGAACAACAAATTCGCTGAATATCGCGTCGCCTTTCCAAAAGAAGCGGCTGAATTTGAGCGGCGTATGCGTGGTGACTTGCCCGCTAACTGGGCGCAATTTGCCGCTGATGTCATCGCTAAAACTAACGAAAAAGCGGAGACCATTGCCACCCGCAAAGCCTCGCAGAATGCTATTAACGCATTAGCTCCAGCTTTGCCTGAGTTCCTCGGTGGCTCGGCTGACTTAACGGGTTCCAACTTTACCAATTGGGTAGGCTGCAAACATGTACATGGCAAAGCACCTGGCAACTACATCAGTTATGGCGTGCGTGAGTTCGGTATGTCGGCGATTATGAATGGTATGGCTTTGCATGGCGGTCTATTGCCTTTCGGCGGCACATTTTTGATGTTCTCGGAATATGCGCGCAATGCTTTACGTATGGCGGCACTCATGAAGCAGCGTGTGATTTTTGTGTACACGCATGATTCCATCGGCTTGGGTGAAGATGGTCCGACGCACCAACCAGTTGAGCAGACCGCCACCCTGCGCTACATTCCCAACATGGATGTGTGGAGGACGTGTGATACGGTTGAATCAGCCGTCTCTTGGGTGTGTGCAGTGGAGCGCAAAACTGGCCCTAGCAGTCTTATATTTAGCCGCCAAAATTTAACCTTCCAGAAGCGTGACAACGCGCAAATTGCCAATATCCGCAAGGGTGGCTATGTGTTGTCAGAAGCGGCCTCAGTTGCATCTGGGGGCAAACCACAAGCGATCATCATCGCCACTGGTTCTGAAGTAGCATTAGCCATGCAAGCGCAGAAGACGTTGGCGGATGAAGGCATCCACGTGCGTGTGGTGTCCATGCCCTGCACCAATGCGTTTGATCGCCAAGAGCAGTCTTACAAAGACAGCGTGTTGCCTAAAGGCAGTAAGCGCGTGGCAGTCGAAGCGGGGATCACAGGCTTCTGGCATAAATACGTAGGGCTTGAAGGTGCCGTAGTGGGTATGGATACCTTTGGTGAGTCCGCTCCCGCAGGCGATTTGTTCAAACACTTTGGTTTCACGGTAGACAACGTGGTCAAAGCCACCAAGAGCGTACTGTAATAGCTTGCAGCCAGGCATCTGCTCATGAGCTAGCGTGTAAAGATTTTTTCTTTAAAGTTTAATTTTAAATTTCCTTAAAACATCTAATTTCTTTAAAACAGCTAATTTTTTAAAACATCTGGGGGGGGAGTACGTTATGACAATTAAAGTTGGTATCAATGGGTTTGGCCGCATTGGTCGCATGGTATTTCGTGCGGCTATCAAAGATTTTCCTGAGATTGAGGTGGTCGCTATCAATGATTTGCTAGAGCCAGATTATCTAGCATACATGCTTAAGTACGATTCCGTGCATGGCCGCTTTAATGGTACGGTGGTGGTTGAGGGCAACACGTTGGTAGTGAACGGCAAAAAAATTCGCCTGACCGCTGTTAAAGATCCATCCCAATTAAAATGGAACGAGGCGGGCGCAGACATCGTGATCGAATGCACAGGTTTTTTCCTGACCAAGGAAACCTGTCAGGCACATATCGTAGCGGGCGCGAAGAAAGTTGTGCAATCTGCGCCATGCAAAGATGACACGCCCATGTTTGTGTATGGTGTCAATCATGTCACTTATAAAAGTGAAAATATTATTTCGGCGGCATCCTGCACTACCAATTGTCTAGCACCAGTGGCCAAGGTATTGAATGACACTTGGGGCATCAAGCGTGGTCTGATGACCACTGTACATGCGGCAACAGCCACACAAAAAACCGTGGACGGCCCCTCTGCTAAAGACTGGCGCGGTGGTCGCGGCATTCTGGAAAACATCATTCCTTCTTCGACTGGCGCAGCCAAGGCGGTGGGTGTGGTGATTCCTGAACTGAATAAAAAACTGACGGGCATGGCCTTTCGCGTGCCCACTTCGGATGTGTCCGTGGTTGATTTAACAGTCGAGCTCAACAAGCCCGCTACTTACGACGAAATTTGCGCGGCCATGAAAGCAGCCTCGGAAGGAGCAATGAAAGGCGTGTTGAGCTACACCTCAGATGATGTGGTGTCTACTGACTTTCGTGGCCATACCAGCCCGTCTATTTTTGATTCCAAGGCGGGCATCGCGCTTGACCCTACCTTCGTCAAAGTAGTGTCGTGGTATGACAACGAATATGGCTATACCTGCAACCTGATGCGCTTGGTGCGGCATATCGCTAAGTAACCAGGGGCTAGAGGCTAGGGACTAAAGGCTAAGGGATTTCTAGTCCCTGACCTCTAGCCCCTAGTCCCCATACAGAAGATAACATTATGAACATAATAAAACTGACCGACTTGAACCTCAAGGGCAAGCGCATTTTGATTCGTGAAGATTTAAATGTACCGCAAGCAGATGATGGCAGCGTAACCGACGATACGCGCATACGCGCTTCGCTCCCAACCATTCAGCACGCAATGCGGGCGGGTGCAAAAGTGATGTTGATGTCGCATTTGGGTCGTCCTGAAGAAGGCGTGTATTCTGAAGCAGATTCATTAAAGCCTGTTGCAAAGTGTTTATCCAAGTTGCTGGGGCGAGAAGTGCGTGTTATCAAAGACTGGCTGGACGGCAACTTTACCGTTGCGGACGGAGAAGCAGTGTTGTTCGAGAACGTGCGTTTCAACAAAGGCGAGGGCAAGAATAATGATGAGCTCAGTCAAAAAATGGCCAAGCTGTGCGACATCTTTGCGATGGATGCTTTTGGTACCGCACACCGCGCACAGGCTTCCACACACGGCGTAGCAAAGTATGCCCCCGTTGCGTGTGCTGGGCCACTGCTGGCAGCAGAGTTGGAGGCGCTGGGTAAGGCTTTGAAAAATCCGGCATCACCAGTGGTTGCCATTGTTGGCGGCTCCAAGGTTTCAACTAAATTAACTGTGCTGGAATCGTTGTCACACATCGTCGATCAACTCATCGTTGGTGGTGGCATTGCCAACACCTTCATCAAAGCGGCGGGTTACAACGTCGGCAAGTCTTTATATGAGGCTGATCTGGTGCCAGAAGCGCAGCGTTTGATGGTAGCTGCGAAATCCCAAGGACGCGAAATTCCCGTGCCAACTGATGTGGTAGTGGGCAAAAAATTTGATGCCAAAGAACCTGCCATAGTTAAAAAAGTAGTCGATGTAGCCGATGATGACATGATTTTTGACATCGGCCCCGAGACTGCAAAAACCTATGCCAGCTACATGAAAAAAGCCGGCACGATTGTATGGAACGGCCCCTTGGGCGTGTTTGAGTTCGATCAGTTTGGACATGGTACGCGCACCGTTGGCTTGGCCATTGCCGACAGTCCGGCATTTTCTGTGGCAGGCGGCGGCGATACATTAGCGGCGATTGCTAAATACAATATCAGTGATCGTGTTAGTTATATTTCAACTGGTGGCGGTGCATTTCTTGAATTCCTCGAAGGCAAAAAATTACCCGCTGTAGAAATTTTGGAACAGCGCGCCGCAAAATAAATTTGTATGACGCAGGTCGTATCAAAGTGCCAAAATAAAGTACCAAAATAAAGTAACAGAACAATAAGTCGGAAAAATAAAAACAGGAGATGTATGTTACGTAGAACCAAGATAGTCGCTACGCTGGGCCCGGCATCCGATACTCAAGCCGTGCTGGAAGAATTAATTTCGGCTGGGGTCGATGTGGTTCGTATGAATTTTTCACATGGCAACGCGCAAGATCATATTGATCGTGCCGAAAGAGTACGCGCCGCCGCGTTGGTTTGCGGTCGCAGCGTCGGCATATTGGCTGATCTGCAAGGCCCGAAAATTCGTATTGGCCGATTTGAAAAAAATAAAATTACTTTAAGCAAGGGTGATATTTTTACGCTTGATGCAGCACGCACAAAATTGGGCGATCAGGACGGCGTGGGTCTGGATTACAAAGAGCTGCCCAACGATGTCAGCAAAGGCACGGTGCTTTTGTTGAATGATGGTATGTTGGAATTTAATGTGG
>JAKFXW010000238.1 GCA_021731185.1 Gallionellaceae bacterium | reverse complement strand
GCCATGCGATCCAGAATTTGTGGCAAAGTTTGATTGATGGCATTGAGCGTGACATTGCCTTGTATGCCGCCATGAATATCCAGATTGATTTTTGCATCCCGCGCCAGCGCGAATAAAATTTCATGTGCTGGAACTTGAGTAACAACTACGCTGTATGTTTCAACCTTCGTGGCATTTTGTGGGGGGGCGAGTGGAATGATGCGTTTTATAGTTTGTGGAACTTGGGCGCTGCGTGCGGCTTCAGTATCCTTACGTTGAAGATGTTTGTCTGATGGCGCAATAGGCTTGGTGCCGCAGGCTACCAGAGCAGTACAAAACAATCCCACAGTCAGACGACCCGACAGAAAATGAAAAGTACGCATATTCTCCCCCTCGATTTTTTGCAGTCCTGATTTTTTGCAGCGAAGGATAACATGATTTTCTTAATGAGGGGCTTAAATGTCTGTCTTCCGCCAGTACATATGGCACTGATGATTAATTCTCAAATACTCATCAGGTGATAATAACCCAAGACCATAATGAGGACGCTTGGTGTTAAACCACACCAGGTAATCAAGCAGTTTGTCGTTGAACAAATCAATGTCTGTAAACAGCAAATCTTCGTGGTAGGCCGCAAACTCGTTTTGCAAACTCCCGTTAAAACGTTCGATGTGGGCATTCATTTTGGGAGTCTTGGGATAGATCAACCAACGATCTACCCCGTCCTGCGCCATGGCCACATCAAACGCGGCTTTGAACTCCCCTCCGTGATTGGATAGTGCGGCAACGAGCCACGGGCTTGTCGATAAAGCTGCTGCCAGCGACACAGCGTGCGCTTGGATACTTTGTAGGCATCCAGGGTTGCAGCTATTCCATGTTTGTCCCGGAACTTGAGTATTTCCAGCCGCCGGGTGGCCTCTGCGGTGATGTTTTGCGAGCAGCCGCTTCGCGGCTTGCCTGCCTACCCCGCTTCCATCCGGGAAGCATACCGCCTGATCCGCCTCCAGCCATGAATCCCATACCCCATTTCCTTTTGTTGCATTTGCTCCCCCTACAGCTCGGTGGAGTGCAATATGTTTCTGGCGGAAGACAGAAGTCACTTTACAACGAGTATTAGTAGAACAGAGTCGTTAGCTCAATACACGGCAGTTCTGATAAAATGTCGACCAATTAAATTCACATCAACCCGTTCAAATTTTCATATCCCTCAGGAGAGTTTCACTATGTCCCGCAAACATCCCGTAATTGTTGTGACTGGCTCGTCAGGCGCTGGCACAACTACTGTTAAGCGAGCGTTCGAAAATATTTTTCGGCGCGAAAAAATAAATGCCGCCGTAATTGAGGGCGATAGCATGCACAGCTTGGATCGTGTTGCATTCCGCGCCGCGATGGCCGAAGCAACCAAGGCTGGCAATCATTCCTTCAGCCATTTTGGACCGGAAGCAAATCATTTTGACAAGATTGAAGAAACATTTAAAACGTATGGCGCAACGGGTTCATGTAAGCGTCGTTACTATATTCATAGCGATGCCGAGGCCAAAGAGTTAAATGCGCGGCTGAATACAAATTTAAATCCAGGGCAATTTACACCTTGGGAAGATGTCGCTGCTGGATCAGATCTGCTGTTTTACGAAGGTCTGCATGGCATGGTCAAACATGAGCGGGTGGATACAACCAAGTATGTCGATTTAAGCATTGGTGTTGTGCCCGTTATCAATCTAGAGTGGATTCAAAAAATTCACCGTGACCATGCTGAACGCGGCTATGCTGCCGATGCGACCGTGGATACGATTTTGCGTCGTATGCCGGACTATATCAAATACATCACACCGCAATTTTCTCGCACGGATATCAACTTTCAGCGAGTGGCGACAGTAGACACGTCTAATCCCTTTATCGCTCGCGATATTCCGACACCAGATGAAAGCTTTGTGGTGATTCGCTTTAGTAATCACGATGGGGTCGACTTTCCACACATACTGAATATGATCAATGGCTCGTTCATGTCTCGTTCAAATACCATCGTCGTGCCCGGCGGGAAAATGAGTCTGGCAATGGAAATCATACTCGCGCCTATCATGCATAGAATGCTGGAAAAAAAACAGGGGTAACTTCAATTTACGGTCAGCTGCTTTAAAAAATGAGTGGGCATAATATTGGCGCCCTATTTTATTTGCACCGCTTCATTAATTGATTGGAAATAAATATGCTTGTCGTTAAAGCCATGTTTTATGCAATCAGCATATTGTTAATGAATGCAGCAAATGCCCAGCATGCAGCTGTAGCGACTGAACAAGCCGCTCCAATGATAACGATTCCAGCAGGTATTTTTATTATGGGTAGCAATCCCATCGCCGCCCAAGCTTCCCTGCCAAAGAGTAGTTTGAACAAACCCATGTACGCCGATGAATATCCGCGCCGCACAGTTCATTTGAAAGCCTATGCAATTGATCAATTTGAGGTGACCAATCGCGCTTATTATGCATTTGTCATTGCGCAAAATTATCTTGTACCCGATACCTGGCAAAGTAATGGCTACGCCTTTGCGCCAGACACATTCATTAACGCTGATCTGGATCAGCTCAAACAACTGGCGCAACAAGTGTACAAAATAGAAGTAAGGAATTTGTCTCGATCACAGATATTAAAAGCGCTTATCGCTCGCCGCGAGCTACTGCATAACTTACCAGTAACGGGCGTGGATTGGCAGGATGCTCATCGATATTGCGCGTGGCTCGGCAAACGTTTACCCACTGAAGCTGAGTGGGAAAAAGCTGCACGCGGCACAAAGGGATTTGAATATCCGTGGGGGAATCAATGGGATACCAAAAAAGCCAATGCTGCCGGAGGCCATGGCTGGGAACATGGTGTAGCTCCAGTTGGCTCGTATAAAAGCGGAAAGTCGCCTTATGGCGTGTATGACATGGCTGGCAATGTGATGGAGTGGGTCGAAGATTGGTATCAACCCTACCCTTCCCCCAACGCACCTGCCACAACACCCAACAATCTCAAACAAAAAATTGCACGCGGCGGAAGTTGGGGTGGGATTGGGCACTACACTCTCAGCTATTTCGCGCGCAGCGCGCAGCGCTTTAATTTGTCACCCAATGCAAGATTTAATGATCTGGGATTTCGTTGCGCGCAAAGCTTACCTGCCTTGAAGTAGTAATCAGCATCAGCAAAAAAAGAGGCGCGCCAACTTTGGAGCACCTCAAATTTCAACAAGTTTTGCAAGGGAAAGTGGACTAAAAATAAAAGTAGTCTACTTGCCTCGCTAAGTAAAATCTAGCTTGGTACGGGATTAGTTCGGCATCAACCAAGTACCGTATGCCAACAACCCGTACGCAATAGAAATGGCGATAAGCCATCTAATTGCCGCGCGTTGCCATGCTTTGACCATCATGGCATTTTCTTCTGGGGTACGTTCAACTGGTGCTGTTTTCATTACTCTCTCCTTTGCCTAAATCAAAAAAAATTAAACACAGCTAGCTTGTTGGACATTTTGTACACTTTATTCGTATCTGGTACACCGATTTCACAAAAATCGTTATTGCTACGGCGCGTAGTATAGCGAATTTTTGATATTGGGCAACACCCTAAAATATTTCTAGCGTACATAAGCTTACCGCTCTTAAATCTAGGCTAGATTGGGGCGAATGATTTGCCCGGATTTTGATTTGATACCTCGCAGCAAGCTGCGAGGTTCTTCCTTCCCACTTTCCGGCTCTTTGGCGTAGACGTCCAAAACGTCAAAACGCATTGGAAGGCATACCATGAGTAACACCATCACATTGCCGCAAACCATTTTCAAGCGGCTGGAAAAAATATCAGCAGGTACCCGGCGCACCCCACAAGCGATCATCAAGCAAGCGATTACAGATCGTCTTGAATACATTGTCCCCTTGTGGGACGAAGAATGGAAGCTGAAGCAGATTGATGCAGGGCTTGCCGACATCAAAGCGGGGCGCGTTTATTCAACCGATGAAGTCTATAAAAAACTAGGCTTAGTTAAGCATGACAGCAAAAATGAATTCAACAAATGCGGGGCGAGAATTTAATCCGAACCCGACCCCTTTTATTCTCCTATAGGTTTACACACCAACAGATTATGCCTATAATGAATATACATCAACGTATATCCAAAGAGGAGTGAGTATGAATCTGCATATAGCCAAGTGGGGTAACAGCCTAGCGGTGCGCATACCGATGGAATACATCCGCCGTACCGGACTGAAGGAAGGCGACACGGTTCAAGCCAGTTTAACGGCTGACGGCGCGATGACGATACGCGCCGAACCTTGGGATCGTAAAGCATTCACTGCAGAACTAACACGAACGCGGCAAAGCATGAAAATGGGCACATCGGTTATGGACGAGTTGCGTAGCAAAGCGCGTTACTAATGGTTTGCTACGTTGACACCAGCGTGCTGGTGGCACTGTGCGTGAACGAGCCGAAAAGCGATGACGTGTCCCGCTGGTACGCCAAGTGCAAAGACAAACTCGTTTCATCAGTGTGGTGCGTTACAGAATTCGCAAGCGCATTGGGAATCAAGCAGCGCACCGGACAGATCACGACAGAAGAAGCGCAGGTCGCGTGGCAAAGTTTTCAGCGCCTATGCACCAATGATCTGACGCTGTTATCACCTGACGCTGAGATATTCCACAAAGCAGCGTTTTTAACCTTGGATGCCGCAACAGGTTTGCGCGCAGGAGATGCGTTGCATTTGACAAGCGCGTTGCAGGCCAATGTAAAACGCATGGCAACACTGGATGACGTGTTTGCACGCAATGCCAAGCAACGGAAAATTGCAATGGTCGTGTTTTAGCGGTGGAAGAATTATTTCCGATGGTTTATTCGTGGTCTGTCCCCAATTGTTCTGCACGGTTTGATAAGGGAGGGCAGCCGAAAGGCTGTTCTCTACTCTACCCCATGCTCGTTCTTATCTGCTTACAGTTGCCGATACAGCAGTAGCTAGTGACATACGGACTTGATCCGTACCTTTATCGCCGAACCAAACAAGCCAAGCAGTTTCACTTTGATCGAGTTCGGTTGGATCGGAGTCGGATTGCCATGCAAGACCAATTTTTGCATGCTCCCAAATAATTGACTTGAGATATCGCACTTCTTTTTCCAGTGCTGTTCGTGCGTTTTCTTTTTTCTTCGTTTCCAACTCCGCCACATTGTGTTTATATGGATTGGACATATGAGCAAATCCACCAGCAGTTTTGTAGATAGAGATCAGACGATCATGTGTAGCTTTGGCCGCAGCCTCATTGAAGTGCTTGACCCCATCTGGCTGGACGGTCATTTCACCAAGTGGACGAGGTAGAAAGTGAGGGCTTATTTTAGAAAGACGCGTCAGTATGTCCGCTGCATTCCAATCAAGTGTGTAGTCACCCTTATCTCTGGGGTTTGCTAGCGCGTCAAGCTCACGAGATCGCTGATAACGCTGTTCGTCGGAAACGATAGCTGAGAACGTAATCAGCTCGACGATTTTACGAACCTGTAGGAAAGCGCTCTCATTATCTATTTCTTCGTTTTGCGTGAGTGGCTTCTTCGCGCCAAGAATGCGATCAATAGCCCGGAATCGACGCTTAGTTTCTAGCATTTGCTGGAGATATATTTCGTGTGGCTTTACTATTGATGACATATCTGTGTACTAGTTATTTAAGACTTGCTACTTAACTCGCCAGAGCCAGCCGGATAATGCTTCGAGCCGTGCTTTCCGCTCCGGCGAAATATTGTCTCTTGTTGCTCGTTGATTCCTTACCCAGATACCGATTCGATATCCATTTGCCGTTTTGTAATCGCGAGGAATTTTAGTGTGTCCCTCCCGCTCTGCGAATTCTTTGAGATAACGAAAACTCACTTCCCACAGCTCCGCAAACGTATTCCAACTCCAACCGGGTAAGGCTTCCAGCCCTGCTTTGCGCTTCGGCGACAAGATGTCTTTTTTGTTCGTTGTTTACTTACCCAGCTACCGATTGGATATCCATCCACTGCTTTATA
>JAKFXW010000016.1 GCA_021731185.1 Gallionellaceae bacterium | reverse complement strand
CTGTAAGTTGCCGCGTGCGCTTTCGTTCGCAGCCATGATTCGAGCAGAGTCAATGGACAGGGAATGCCCAGACTAGCCTCAGCCACCACAGTCAAAATTGCCGCCAGATGTGCCAGCCGTAACCACAGCGCATTTACCCAATGCCACGCCCACAAATTGCCTACCACGATTAAAATAAGTCCGCCAACAATAAATACGACTACCGCGAAGTGTAACGTCAGCACCATATCGGCGAGGAGTTGGTAGGATAAAATTTCACTCATTGGAAATTAGCAACCTACTTGGTTGATTTCCCCGTTGCGGTTGGGGAAGGTTAGTTTTTCCTGAGGTGAAAGATCGCAAAGCTGCACCGCCACCGATAACGGAAGAATTAACATGGAAAATGGGCGAGGCTACGCCTAAGTATGGGATGAAATTTCTTCTCCTTCCTGAAAGTGCAAAAAATAAGCAATCAGCGTAGCAGTAAATAAAAAAAAGCCCGCTAATTTCTTAGCGGGCTTTTAACTAACTCAAGAACCAATTAAGGTGCTTGGATGTTCGAAGCTTGCTTACCCTTCGGACCTTGCACAATATCAAAAGTCACTTTCTGACCTTCTTTAAGCGATTTGAAACCGCTCATATTGATTGCAGAGAAGTGCGCGAACAAGTCTTCGCTACCGTCATCTGGAGTAATAAAACCAAAACCTTTTGCATCGTTGAACCACTTTACTGTACCGTTTGCCATGCTATTGCTTCCTTAACTAAAACCGGGTGGATTCCCGTGAAACTGTTTGAATTCCGAGATCGCATATGGAACCGCACATGGCAAAACCAGTACTGCAGATACCTTGATTCAAACACCCACGCGCTTTTTACTCCTATTTACCCGATGTCGTCAAGTCATTATGTAATTAAGTCTAAGTGTATACTTGAAAAAAATCGACAATAGCGCAATATATACCTAAGGAATGCAATATATGCCCAAGGAATATGCCTAGGGGGAAATCGTCAGGGATGTAGCAAGGACAATCATGGTAACCAAACAAAGCAGCACTCCATTACTGGAAAAATTACCGGGTAAAGTAAAGCCGCCTCGGCTGTTTAACGTACTGCTATTCAATGATGATTTCACGACCATGGAATTTGTGATTGAAGTTTTGCAGAAGTTTTTTCATGTTGAACATGAACGCGCTGTACAGATTATGCTTAAAGTACACAAAGATGGGTCGGCAATTTGTGGTATTTATCCAAAAGATATTGCAGAGACCAAGGCCTCACAAGTAACATCATTCGCAAAGCAGCACCAACATCCCTTGAGATGTGGAACAGAGGAGTCCTAAGTCATGATCGCACAAGAACTTGAAATCAGCCTGCATTTGGCCTTCGTCGAAGCACGCCAAAAGCGGCATCAATTCATTACCGTGGAGCATTTGGTGCTCGCCATGCTGGATAACGCATCAGCCGCTCACGTGCTGCGCGCTTGCGGTGCCGATATAGATGAACTTCGCACCGTACTAACCGACTTTATCACCGCCAACACCCCCGTCATCCCTGGTAATGAAGAGATTGACACACAACCGACAGTTGGCTTTCAACGGGTTATTCAGCGCGCTATTCTACATGTGCAATCGGCCAATAAAAAAGAGGTGTCCGGTGCCAATATTTTGGTTGCGCTGTTTAGCGAAAAAGATTCCCATGCTGTGTTTTTTCTCAATCAACGTGCCATTTCGCGGCTGGATGTGGTGAACTATATCGCCCACGGCATCAATAAAGATAAAGCTGTCTCTGTTGGCGCACCCAAAAATGACGACCCCGAAAACGAACAGGAATCCGGTCAACGCGGTGCATTACACGACTATGCGCTTGACTTAAATGCACAGGCACTGGCTGGCAAAATTGATCCACTGATCGGTCGCGATAATGAAATTGATCGCGTAATTCAAACCCTATGCCGCCGCCGCAAAAATAACCCGCTGCTGGTAGGTGAAGCAGGCGTGGGGAAAACAGCCATTGCCGAAGGATTAGCGCGACGTATAGTCGAAAACAATGTACCTGAAATTTTAAATGGCGCACATGTGTACGCGCTGGATATGGGCGCGCTGTTGGCTGGCACCAAGTATCGCGGCGACTTTGAGCAAAGACTTAAATCAGTGCTTAAAGAATTGGCCGAAGCACCCAACGCAATTTTATTCATTGATGAAATCCACACTCTGATAGGCGCAGGCGCTGCCTCGGGTGGCACGATGGATGCCTCTAATCTGCTCAAACCAGTCTTATCCAGCGGCGCGCTCAAGTGCATCGGCGCAACAACTTATCAGGAATATCGCGGCGTATTTGAAAAAGACCACGCGCTCTCTCGCCGCTTTCAAAAGATTGATGTAAGCGAACCTACCGTTGAACAAACCGTGGAAATTTTGCGTGGCTTGAAACTACGCTTTGAAGCACATCATGGCATTAAATACAGCGCGGCGGCATTAACCAGCGCGGCGGAACTGTCTGCACGCTTCATCAATGACCGACATCTGCCAGACAAAGCGATTGATGTGATTGACGAAGCGGGTGCAGCACAGCGTATCCTGCCCAAGTCGAAACAAAAAAAGATGATCGGCAAAAATGAAATTGAAGCAATCATTGCCAGCATTGCGCGCATTCCACCGCGCACCGTTTCTTCCGATGATCGCAATGCGCTAAAAAATCTGGATCGTGACCTGAAGGCCGTGGTATTTGGCCAGAACGCAGCGATTGATGCGCTGGCTCGCGCTATAAAAATGTCCCGCAGTGGCCTGGGTAGCCCGCAAAAACCCATAGGCAGCTTCTTGTTTTCTGGCCCTACAGGTGTGGGCAAAACCGAAGTAGCGCGTCAACTTGCATATGCTATGGGTATGCCACTACACCGCTTTGACATGTCCGAGTATATGGAGCGCCATGCTGTTTCACGCTTAATCGGCGCGCCGCCCGGCTATGTTGGTTTTGATCAAGGCGGCCTGCTGACCGAGGCGATCAACAAACAGCCGCACTGTGTTTTGCTGTTGGATGAAATTGAAAAAGCCCATCCAGATATTTTCAATGTGTTGTTGCAAGTGATGGATCATGGCACGCTCACCGACAACAATGGCAGAAAAGTGGACTTCCGCAATGTCATTATTGTGGTGACCACCAATGCTGGTGCAGAAGCGTTGAGCAAGGTTCAAATCGGCTTTACCAAGAGCACGACAGGCGGCGACGAAATGGCTGAGATCAAGCGTTTGTTTTCGCCTGAATTCCGCAATCGAATAGATGCCACCATTTCATTTGCACCGCTGGATCGCGATATCATCTTGCGCGTCGTGGACAAATTCCTGATGCAACTAGAAGAGCAATTGCATGAGAAAAAAGTTGAAGTAATTTTTACTGAAGTGCTGAAAACTTATTTGGCGAAAACTGGGTTTGATCCTCTAATGGGCGCACGTCCCATGGCGCGACTCATTCAAGACACCATACGCAGTGCGCTGGCAGATGAGTTGCTGTTCGGACAGTTAGTGAATGGCGGCAAGGTCACTGTAACAGTCGATGAAAATGACAAGGTGTTGCTGGAATTTTCTGTTGAAGAAGCGGTGATATAAGCACTGACCAGTTGGACATTGGCTACCGTTATTCATTCCGCTGCCTGACCATCCTGCTGAATACTGGCAAAAGTGAAACAGTTACAATAATAAGGACGACAAGTGTCAGGTTATCTTTTACCACAGGGATATTCCCCATAAAATAGCCGCCCACCACAAAGGTACTGATCCACGCAATGCTGCCCAAAGCACTAAACGCTAGAAACAAGCGGTATTGCATCTGCCCTATCCCCGCCACAAATGGTGCAAATGTTCGCACAATCGGCAGGAAGCGCGCAAAAATTATAGTCTTACCGCCATGCTGCTGGTAAAAAGATTGCGCTCGAATAACATGCTCTTTATTTAAAAATCTCGAACGGTTGACCAACTTTGAACCCAGCGTGCGACCTACCCAATAATTGGTGTTGTCGCCACTGAATGACGCTATCATCAACAATGGCATGAGCAGGCCAATCTGCAGCATACCCAAGCCACACAACGCGCCTGCAACAAATAATAATGAATCTCCCGGCAAAAATGGCAGCACCACTACGCCCGTCTCCAGAAAAATAATCAGAAATAAAATCGCATATATCCACTGGTCATATTCCTGTGTCAGCATCAATAAATATTTATCCAGATGCAATACAATATCCGCAAAGTAAAGTAACAGATCCATAAATACTTACGGTAAAACTTCTTCTTCAGTTTTTTCAGGCTTGATAAAATCTTGTCTCGAAACGCCCAACAACATCAGTATCGGACTGGCCACAAGCACCGAAGAATAAATACTGAACAGGATGCCGATAGTCAGCGCCAAGGCAAAATAATGCAGCGTTTCACCGCCCAAAAACAACATCGCAGTCACCATCATTTGCGTGCTCAAATGCGTGATAATCGTGCGAGACATAGTGCGTGTGATCGCGTTATCGATAACTTCTGCAACTTCAGCCTTACGCATTTTACGAAAGTTTTCACGGATACGATCAAACACAACTACCGATTCATTGACCGAATAACCCAACACCGCCAACACTGCGGCCAACACCGACAACGAAAAATCCCAACGAAAAAACGCAAAGAATCCAAGAATAATCACCACGTCATGCAAGTTAGCAATAATGGCGGCGACCCCGAATTTCCATTCAAAGCGTACCCACAAATAACAAACAATCCCCAGCGACACCAGTAACAACGCCAGCGCACCATTCTCCACCAAATCCTTACCGACTTGCGGACCGACGAATTCCACGCGACGCATTTCTACACTGGGATCTTGCTTGCGTAGATTCTCCAACACACTATCGCTCAGTTTGGCGCCAAGCATATTTTGTTTCAATGGAACTTGAATCAGCACATCATGGCTGCTACCAAAATTTTGTACCAACACATCATGCATCCCCATGTTGGTCATCTCAGCACGCACTTTATTAATGTCCGCTGACTGTGCGTAATGCACCTCCATCACCGTGCCACCAGTAAAATCGATGCCGAAATTTAACCCACGTGTGGTCAGAAAAAATACCGCCAGCACAAAAGTGAGCAGCGATATTGCGGTTGTATACCGCCCATAACTCATGAAGGGTATGTCGTGCTTAATTTTAAAAAAATCCATTTACATCCCTAACTCTATATTTAACTTAAGCGTATAGCCTTAACCAATCGGCACTTTGGTGAGACGCACTTTACGCCCATATATCAGATTAACCAGCGCACGCGACACCAGCACTGCACTGAACATGGAGGTCAATATCCCCAGGCACAGCACCACCGCAAAGCCGCGTATTGCACCAGAACCAAACATGAATAAAGCGATGCCAGCAATCAATGTCGTGATGTTGGAATCTAATATCGTCCTGAATGCCTGTTCATAGCCCGCATGAATAGAGGCTTGTGGCGAGTTACCGTTTCGCAGCTCTTCGCGTATTCGCTCGTTAATCAACACGTTTGCATCAATCGCCATGCCGAGTGTCAGCGCAATTCCCGCCATGCCAGGTAAAGTTAAGGTCGCCTGTAACATGGACAGCAGCGCCACCAGCAGCAACAAATTCACCCCCAGCGCAAGCACTGAAACCACACCAAACATCATGTAATACGCGATCATGAAAATCGCGATGACCGCAAAGCCAATCATGGTGGAGTTGAACCCGCGTGCAATATTATCTGCGCCCAAGCTTGGCCCTACAGTACGCTCCTCAATGATTTCCATCGGCGCGGCGAGTGCGCCTGCACGCAGCAGCAACGAAATATCCTGCGCTTCACTGGTCGTCATCGAGCCACTAATTTGCACGCGCCCGCCGCCAATTTCTTCATTAATAACGGGCGCAGTAACAATTTCACCTTTGCCTTTTTCAAACAGGATAATCGCCATGCGCTTGCCGACATTTTCCCGCGTCGCTTCTTTGAACTTGCGTGCGCCTACGCCATCCAGGCTGATGTGTACCGCTGGTTTATTGTCGCGACTATCA
>JAKFXW010000042.1 GCA_021731185.1 Gallionellaceae bacterium | reverse complement strand
GTTTTACGCGCTCATCCAGATTTTGATGGGTGGCAGCGATGATGCGGACATTGGCTTTTACAGGCTGATGGCCGCCGACGCGATAAAAATTTCCATCCGACAGCACACGCAATAATCGCGTTTGCAATTCGGCGGGCATGTCGCCGATTTCATCCAGAAATAAAGTGCCGCCATCGGCTTGTTCAAAACGTCCGCGCCGCATGGTGGTCGCCCCAGTGAACGCGCCGCGCTCGTGGCCGAATAATTCAGATTCCAATAAATCTTTAGGGATAGCAGCGGTGTTAATCGCAACAAATGTTTTATCAGCACGTGGGCTATGTCGATGCAGGGCGTGCGCCACCAGTTCTTTGCCTGTGCCGGATTCGCCATTGATGAGGACGGTGGCATGTGATTGCGCGAGCCTGCCAATGGCGCGAAATACTTCCTGCATGGCAGGCGCTTGCCCCAGTATATCGGGCGCGGTGATGTGGTCTTCGGGGGAGGCATTCTTACGCTGGCTGTGTGCTAACGCGCGCTGAATTAACTCGACCGCATGATTAATATCAAATGGCTTGGGCAGATATTCGAATGCGCCGCCTTGAAATGAGGACACCGCACTTTCCAAATCTGAATATGCCGTCATGATGATGATCGGCATTTGCGGATATTTTTCACTCAAAGTTTGCAGCAGTTCCAACCCCGATTTACCCGGCATACGAATGTCGCTGATGACGATTTGTGGCAAGCCTTGCGGCAATGCGCTCAATGCTTCGTTGGCTGATTCAAAACTTTTAAATTCGATATGCTCGCGCGCCAGGGCTTTTTCCAACACCCAGCGTATGGAGCGATCATCGTCGACTATCCAGACAGGTTTCATGTCGTATTCCTATTTATAAAATGACTATTTTGGAGACCAGTTTCATTGTAGTGGAAGCTGCACCGAAAAACAGGTGCGCCCCGGCTCACTTTCAAACTCGATGCTGCCATGATGCTGGCTTACAAAATCTTGCGCGATGGTTAAACCCAAACCATGCCCATCGGCCCGACCTGAGACCAGTGGATAAAAAATCTGGTCGCGTAAATGACTGGGAATGCCGGGGCCGTCATCAATGATCTGCACCATGAGTGCCAGCCGATGGCGCTTACGCATTAATGTTACCTGACGAGCAATACGAGTACGCAAAATAATCGTGCCTCGCCCGTGCATCGCTTGCGCCGCATTGCGCACGATATTGAGCATAACTTGTATGAGCTGCTCTTTGTCGCCGCGTAAGTGCGGCAGGCTAATATCGTAATCGCGCTGTATTTGCAAACCTTTGGGCACTTCGGCCAACACGATGCGGCGCACACGTTCCAGTACCTCGTGAATATCCAGTTCACTCAAATGCGGGGCTTGCGGCGGCGTGAGTAATTTTTCCAGTAAGGCGCGCAGACGGTCGGCTTCTTGTATGACAACTTGCGTATATTCGCGCAGCTCCGGCTTGCTTAATTCCGCTTCCAATAACTGCGCTGCGCCACGAATGCCGCCCAGTGGATTTTTTATTTCATGCGCGAGATTTCTGAGCAGCAATCGATTGGCTTGGGTCTGATCCAACATCTGCTCTTCGCGCGCTAATTTCAGCGGGCGGTCTATCGGGTGAAATTCCAGCAACAAATAGGAGTGGTTGTTCGCTTGCAGTGGCGTAGCAGTACACCGCAATTGCAAGCGCACGTTGCCATGCGCGCCCGACAATGAATGTAGACCCAGCGTTAAATCATGCTCGATGAAGCTGGCATTGTTGCGTATGGCCTGTTGCATGGCCGTGGTGAGTTGCTGGGTGTGCGTGAATACATGTTGCAGGGGGTGACCTATCAGTGTTTTGTTGCTGGCATCAAACAGATTTTCGGCGGCTGGATTTAAATACAATATGCGCGACTGCCCGTCCAGCAAAATCACTGCGGTGGCAAGATGCTCCAGCGTCGGAAAAAATGATGCAGCCATGATTTGAATACGCGATGCGTAGCCCCACAAGGGGACAATGAAATTACGATAAAGAAAACGCCCCTATCAGAGCGGAATTCCATGCTGCCCATTTCATAATGCAGAAAGCGTGCCACGGCTAAAGTTATCAGCGAGACCTGGATAATTCCGCTTGAAGAGCCTCGATATTGTGTTCGTGCAATGTGATACGTCGCTGCAAGGATCTAATTTTATCAGCATGGCGCGTCGGGTTAGGCGTCGCCTTGCCGTCTTTATCCACGTATAACTCAGGGTTGGCAGCACTGTCTGCTAGCTGCTGACGTGACTCCCCCAACAATTTTATTTCTGAGGTCAATTCATTTTGTAAAATGTTATTGCGCGCTTGATCGCGATTTTTTTGCGTTGCCGAATCTATTTTAGGAAAATTATGCGGCGTGGGATTGTTACGCGCGCGAACAGGGGGCTTGGGCGGCATGCCTAAATCCATCTTCTTTGCACCTTTAGTGGGCGTGCTGGAATAAGTAACCTGACCGTCTGGGTCGATGCTTTTATAAATTTCGGCGTGTGCTAATGGCGCGAGCAAAAGCAGTGCGAGCATAAAACATGATTTCATTTTGATACCTTGTAAGAATGCCGTGAAATGATTTTCATGGCGAAGTATAGGCAAAGTGCTAGAGCGTGACAAATAGTGATGCTTAGGGAAGCACTGATTGAATCCTCCATGAGCCGCGTTGCAGACCAAATTGCGATGATCGCAAGGCGCATCCCGAAGGTCAGGGGTCATTCTCCCTGGCGAGGGATGCAACACAGCGAGCGCGCAATTTGGTCGCAACCCATACGGGACATGGCTTTGCGGGCGGCCTGCATTGTCGCAAGGCTAGCCAAGGGAACGACCCTTAGCGTCACCTTGCTCCGTGCATTCCATCCCGTAAAGCCGATGTCGCGGCCATGTGGGATTAAATCAGTGCTTCCTTAGTTTGCGCAGGCAATTGATCAAGTTGGTTGGCGTTTGCGCCAAAAAGAAAACGGAGCCAGCGGCTCCGTTTTTCCTGTGACTGTAACGTTGTTTACAGGCTGTAGTACATATCAAATTCCACAGGATGTGTAGTCATGCGGAAACGTGTGACCTCTTCCATTTTCAATTCAATAAATGAATCGATAAAGTCATTCGAGAACACGCCGCCACGAGTCAAAAACTCACGGTCTGTGTCCAACGCTTCCAATGCCATCTCCAGACTGGAACAAACTGTTGGGATTTTTGCATCTTCTTCAGGTGGCAGGTCATACAGATTTTTATCGGCTGGATCGCCAGGATGTATCTTGTTCTGAATGCCATCCAAGCCCGCCATCATCATGGCGGTGAAAGCCAGATATGGGTTGGCAGTCGGGTCTGGGAAACGAACTTCGATACGACGCGCCTTATCGCTTTGTACAAATGGAATACGAATCGAGGCAGAGCGGTTACGTGCTGAATAAGCTAATTTAACTGGCGCCTCAAAGCCGGGAACCAGCCGCTTATATGAATTGGTGCCGGGGTTGGTGATCGCGTTTAGTGCTTTAGCGTGCTTGATAATGCCGCCAATGTAATACAGTGCCAACTCAGACATGCCCGCATAACCGTTGCCCGCGAACAGATTTTTGCCATCCTTCCATACAGATTGATGGACGTGCATACCAGAACCATTGTCGCCCACAATCGGCTTAGGCATGAAGGTGGCGGTTTTGCCATATTGATGCGCGACATTGTGCACCACGTATTTTAATTTTTGTGTCTGATCCGCGCGGCGCACCAGCGTATCAAAACGTGTACCGATTTCGCATTGACCAGCGGTAGCAACCTCATGGTGGTGCACTTCAACTGGCACACCGATGCTGTCCAGAATCAAGCACATGGCCGAACGGATATCCTGCAGCGAATCAACTGGCGGCACAGGGAAATAGCCGCCTTTCACCGGGGGGCGATGACCAGTATTGCCACCATCAAATTTTTCCGCTGACGACCATGCTGCTTCTTCAGAATTGATTTTGACAAAACAACCCGACATATTGACTTGCCAGTTGACCGAATCAAAGATGAAAAATTCTGGTTCAGGGCCGAAATAAGCGGTGTCGCCAATCTTGGTGGATTTCAAATACGCTTCGCCGCGTTTAGCGATCGAGCGTGGATCGCGGTCGTAACCTTTGCCGTTGGATGGCTCGATCACATCGCAGCTCATGACCAGTGTTGTTTCGTCCATGAATGGGTCGATAAAGGCCGTGCCCGCATCTGCCATCAACAACATGTCTGATGCTTGAATACCTTTCCAACCCGCGATGGAAGAGCCATCGAAAGCGTGACCCGTTTCAAACCAATCCTTGTTGTCTGCCACGATATGGCTGGGTATAGAAACATGCTGCTCTTTACCGCGTGTGTCAGTAAAACGCAGATCGACAAATTTAACTTCATTATCTTTAATTAACTTTACAACATCAGCAGACGACTTCGACATAACTTTCCCCTATATAAAACGTAAATAATAAAAAATTGGCAACCCGACTAAAACATTGAATATTGGAAAATTGAATAAGTGTTCAACCGTGTCAATTCCGCTGTGTCAACTCCACGTTCCACTTGCTGAACAGTGGATTGCCTGCCTTTGGTGCAACCGAAGGTTGGATGCGGATTGCCTACCCTTGGTAGTGGCGACTCAGCGACTAAACAGCACAAGCCGTGCCACACTCTTTTTATAGCGCACTGCCTGCACCCAAACTCTCAACAACATCAGGGGCGTAATTCTGCCATAGTCGTCAAGATAAATCACTGGTATTGGTCATACTAACTGCTACGATTCAATCACGCGCCCTGAACTAGGGCATGCCGCAGAAATACGCACTACTTTCGTGCGCCGCTACGATGTCCCACATCCCACAAGGGGACAATGTAAGTGAATGGTGTGGAAATAAGTGTTCTCAGCCACCAGTTGGTCACACTTGCGTTGCAACGTATCCAGCACATTCTGGTCGGTTTGTCGTGAGTCAATAAATAAATCCACATCCACCTTACCTTGCAAATAGTGCAGCGTCACTCTGTTTCCAGCCGACCAACTCTCGCCCAGCGCCAACGCAAGGTGTTCCAACAAAACGGTGCGACTCGGTAAATCGGTATGCGGAAGCTCATCTGCGTCCAATTCTGGATCAATATGCACCATCACATCCAGCACATGGTGTTGCGCCAGCACTGCCAGCCGCGCTGTTTCGGCGATGTAATGTCCTTCGGACACGCTGATTTTGGGCTCGACCAAAACGTGTGCATCGACCAGTGCATTATTCGCCATTCTGCGGGTGCGTAAATCATGCACGCCAAGTACGCCAGGGGACTTGAGCAATGTTTCGCGTATGGCCTCCACCTCTTTTTCACCTAAGCCAGTGTCGATCAGTTCCGACAACGCGGTCTTGGCGAAGCCGCCGCCCATGTGCATAATCATCCCGCCTACTATCGCTGCCGCGACTAAATCCAGATAATAATATCCCAGCAAATTGCCGCCGATGCCGACTACCACCACCAGTGATGAAAATGCATCCGAGCGTGAATGCCAGGCATTGGCCGCCAACATTTGTGAGCGCACGCGTTTTGCCACGGATAGCAGATAATGGAACAAACCTTCCTTGGCTGCCAGCGTCAATAACGCAACCCAGAATGCCAACGGATGCACGGCTTGTATTTGTGCAGGTTGTTGCAAGCGCAACACGGCGATTATCAATAACGCTCCGCCCAGCAAAGCCAGGCTAATCCCCAACACCAAGGTCGCTGCGGTTTCAATTCTGGCATGGCCATATGGATGCTCGGCATCCGCACGCTGGCTGCTGTGCCGATTCGCAAACAGCACCAAAACATCCGATAAAAGATCAGACAGCGAATGCAAACCATCGGCCATCAATGCTTGTGATTTACCAAAAAATCCCACCGCGATTTGCAGCACCGATAACAATAAGTTGATAATCGCGCTGACCCAGGTGCTCTTGCGCGCAGCCTGATAGCGCACCGGATCGACCGGATCAAACGCGGGTGTCAACTTCTCAAGCTCGTCAGAGCTTAGAGAATTGCCTGCCTTTGGTTCTGACTTACTATGGC
>JAKFXW010000043.1 GCA_021731185.1 Gallionellaceae bacterium | reverse complement strand
ACCTAGCACTGCGGGATCGCTGAAGCCATAGCCAGCCATACGCACGTCTCGCTCTACCGTGTAGATCGCAAAAGCCCCATTCGATTGAGCATCCGAGCCACTCGTCGAGGTGCGTTTTTGTCCTTCAAAAGTAGAAAATACCTGCAAAATAATGATTGTGCTAAGCAAGCTAATCACCATGCCAACCATGATTTCTACAAGGCTGAAACCACGGTTG
The DNA here is from genome assembly GCA_021731185.1 of Gallionellaceae bacterium. Taxonomy (GTDB): domain Bacteria; phylum Pseudomonadota; class Gammaproteobacteria; order Burkholderiales; family Gallionellaceae; genus Nitrotoga. Next base: position 5,855 of record JAKFXW010000043.1, on the reverse strand, counting down.
CTGGATTTAATTTTTGGATGTGAGGACATGGCGGTTTCTCTGAAATTAACCATTGATACGGGCAATAGTTTCGTGCCTGTGAGGCGTACTCTCGCTGGGCGATTTCCACTGGATAATAATCGTGGCTTGATTATTTGCATCAATCACGATGGTCGGTGGAAAACCAGCAGCTCCTGGCAGTGTTCTTTGGACGCTTGTTTGCCAAACGAGGTATTTAGCACCATTAGGGCTGCTGTAATTATTTTGCAACACTGCTGTAGTCTTATCATCCAACCACATTTGTCCAATAGCTTGATTAGCCAGCAGGCTGGCTTCAGAACGATATTTAGCATCAGCAACATTGTTGATCGCTGCTGCTTGCAATCCAACCAGCCCAAGGATGCCAATGGAAAAGATCAAAATCGCAATCAGGCTTTCTAATATGATGGAGCCTTGCTGTTTTGTTTTACCGATTTTTAAAGGCAGGGTTTTCATTGTTATCTCCTGATGTTAAGCGCAACCTTGTGGGCTGGTAGCCAACGGCACTCCGGGGTCGCACATGCGGATTGTTCCCCCAGAACCGACAGTTATAACCATCCGGCGCGTATTTGGTCTGATGTTATTAGTTGCATCTACATTGGTAATGTCTATCCGGCTAATGTCAACACCAGCGGCAGATGCAACTCTACCCAGCCCTGAAAAGGTAACGCCAGCGGGCATGTCTGTGCCACTTGTCAGAACTGTAGTGAATGCGGGCATTGGCGTGGCGGTGCTAATGCCTGCTCTGGCACTATTTGTTCCTTCATTATCTGAACGGCTTTGGATGATTGCAGGGCAATCATCTTCACCATCAAAATTCATGTCACCTACTACAGTTACACACCCGACTGACCAGGTAACAGCACCCGTAGCTGCGGTTCCAGTCAAACTGAAACGTACATTCGCATTACGTCGCACGGCCTCGGTACGCGCTAATTGCAAGCCATTTAATATAGTCTCAGATGCAGTACGAGTTTTGGTGTTTTCTACCCACAAAGAAAAAGCAGGTAAACCAACTGAAAGTAGTATGCCAATAATGACTACCCCGATGAGGAGTTCGACCAGGGAAAAGCCATGCTGTTTTTGAGCCAGAGTTAACACGCCCCCCCCTTTTTTGTAACCCAGCAGGTGGCGTTTCCTGTCCAGCCATTGCTAGCCGCAGTTGAGCCAGCAGTGATGGTGGTCGCCTTGGCATTGCTCTGGTTAATGGTGTAAACAAAGCCACCCGTGCCCTGATTTGCTACCCCGGTTGCAGTGACTATGAATGTTGCTGTAGTTAATGTGCAATCATAGGTAAAATATCTGGTCGACGTTGGAAGAGGGGCGACCGTGCCTGGAATACATGCGTTAATGTAGGTTCGTTGATCCTGAAAATACTGTTCCAACCTAACGCGCATAGACGAAAGCTCAGATGATGCTTCGCTTAGTTTGCCACGCAACACATAATCACCATAAGCAGGAATAGCCACCGCCGCTAAGATACCAACGATGACCACGACTATCATTAACTCTATCAATGTGAACCCGCGCTGTAATTTCATTTTCTCTGTTCCTCTGAATATAAAAGTTGGTAAATTTAAAGTTGTGAGCGCACCTTAAGGCATAATTGCCCTTATTCTCAAGTATTAGCCGATAAATGGCTGATGGTTCAGGATAAACGGTGGTTGGGCATAGAGTAATCTTATTCTCAAGTTTAGGTTAACAATATTCTATAGTAAATTGATTAATAGTAATTATATTATCATTGGTGCTGGAATTGCGGGTTTAGCAACGGCGCAGCTTTTGTTAAAACAAGGTGCGGCTGTTACCTTGCTGGATCGCGGTCTCGTTGGGCAGGAATCCTCGTGGGCAGGGGCGGGAATTTTGTCGCCGTTGTGTCCTTGGGATTATCCGGGTGTAGTAACAAATTTAACTAGCCGGGGCGCAGCTTTGTTTCCGCAATGGGTAGCAGAGTTGCAAGCTGCTACAGGGATTGACCCTGAATATGACGTGAGTGGCTTGAAAATATTGTCATTGTCCCCTTGTGGGGCATCGCTTGATGTTTTTCCCCCTGATGTTTCTTCCCTTTATGTTTCTTCCCCGGAAATTTCCCCGCTTGATACGTCATTGGCGCAACGTTGGTGTGAAAAACATGAGGTTAGGCTTGAATGCCAGGCAGAGAATATTTTTTTGCCAGATGTCGCACAAGTACGAAATCCACGATTAATTCAGGCATTACGCAAACATGTGGAAATGCTTAGCGGCAAAATTGTCGAGCAGTGTGAAGTTCTGGGGATTGTAGCCAAAGTAGATCATGTGCAATCTATTACCACCACTCGTGGTGAATTTAAAGCGGATAATTTTATCGTGAGTGCTGGCGCGTGGAGCAAGCAGGTTTTGGGGAAAAATTCTTCGCAGTTAGATATTAAGCCGATGCGCGGACAAATGTTGTTGTACAAGTTTGACTCGCCTCCACTGAGCAATATTATTTTGCAAGATGGCATATATCTCATTCCGCGCCGTGATGGGCATGTTTTAGTTGGCAGCACGCTTGAAGATGTGGGCTTTGATAAAAGTACAACCACTGAAGCGCGTGATTTTCTAAGCCAGTGCGCGCAACGTATCTTGCCGCAACTACGTGACATGCCGATTATTCAACATTGGTCAGGGTTGCGACCCGCTTCGCCGCATAATATTCCCACTATAGGTCGTCATCCGCACCTTAAAAATCTGTATGTTAATAGCGGTCATTTTCGCTATGGTGTGACCATGGCTCCATCCAGTGCAGAAATTTTGTTGAATGAAATAACAGGCGCGCCACAAGCGTTGGATGTTGCGCCTTATCAAGCAGGATGGGGCAGTGCTAATTCCAATTCCTGATAAAAACGATCACAGTGTTGGCTTCGTTTTCGGCTCCTGATGAAACTACTGGTATAACTACTAGCCATCTGACTAACCCAGCAAAAGACGCTGGGCAAGTCATTGGTTATAGCCATCCCACTAAGCAACCAAAAGACGGTTGCAAAGTGGTTGGTTATAGCCGTACTCAAATGTACTGTCTTCACCCGCAAGGGGTAGACCGTGGTTGTACCAAAGGCAGGCAATCCACTACGCAGCAAGCTGCATGTGGAATTGACACTAAAGCCAATGAATCGGCAACAACCACGCACCGTCGCCTCATCCTTGCCGCCTTGTGCTCCTGTTTATCAGAAATTAGAATAAAGAGTAATATTGGGGCTAAAGGATAAATTTGGAATCCAGTTTAATCATTCTGGTCGCGGCATTTTTTATCATCGCCGCACTTTATTCGGTAACGGGTCATGGAGGCGCGTCGGCGTATATCGGCGTGATGGTGTTGCTGGGCATGGCTCCGCAAGAAATTAAACCCATCGCGCTGAGCCTGAATGTGATTGTCTCGCTGGTCGCAACATTACATTTTTACGGGGCTGGGCATTTTCGTCGTGCATTATTTTTGCCATTTATATTAAGCTCCGTTCCGCTGGCAATGCTAGGCGGCTATTTACAATTACCGACACAGTGGTTTAATTGGTTAATGGGCTTCGCGCTCATCTTTTCGGCTTTGCGTATCGGTATTAAATCATCATTAACCACCACCGGCCACGCCCCAAACTTTACTATGGCCTTGGGCGCAGGCGCGGCGATTGGTTTAATTTCAGGACTCATCGGCGTGGGTGGTGGTATATTCCTCACGCCATTGCTGCTATTGATGGGATGGGCGAATGCCAGACAAGCAGCAGCTGTCTCCGCGCCATTTATCCTGCTGAATTCTATCGCAGGCTTAATAGGATTCTCTGCAAAAGTCAGCGGTGTCAACTTCTCAAGCTCGCCAGAGCTTAGAGAATTGCCTGCCTTTGGTGCAGCATTCCCCGAAATAATAATGTGGCTGGCGTTACCTGTATTGATGGGCGGACTTTTGGGATCATATCTAGGCAGCCGTTTGTTAGCGACAAGCAGCATAGCCCGCGTGTTGAGTGTGGTATTAATTCTGGCTGGCGTAAAATTACTCTATGTTTAAGCTTACCAAAATGTTGGTGGTGCATAGTGAAGATTAAATTATTATATTTTGGTCGCCCTGCGGATCGACTCAAAGTTACGCACGAATTACTTGATCTTTCCACAGCTAATTTTTCAACAGAGGCCGCCACACTGGCTGATTTACTTGCTTGGCTAAGGTTGCGTGGCGCAGCATGGGAGCAGGAATTGGCTGAGCAAAAAATTCGCTGCGCCATCAATCAAGAATTTAGTAACCTTAACGAAAAAATTAAAGACGGTGATGAAGTCGCGATATTTTCACCCATCTCAGGAGGTTGAAATGCGAGTGTCAATACAACAACAGGATTTTGATCTGAGTGCTGAGCTGGCTGCATTGCATGGCAATGCAGGACAAGTAGGGGCGTTGGTGAGTTTCGTCGGATTAGTACGTGATTTCAGCGATAGCGGAGCAATTGAAAATATTTATTTAGAACATTATTCGGGCATGACTGAGAAGGCTTTACATAAAATTATTGATGAAGCCACAAGCCGCTGGCAGCTCATCAATGTGCGTGTCATTCATCGTGTGGGATTATTGCTGCCAAGCGAGCAAATAGTGTTGGTTGCAACAACCGCACAACATCGCGCTGCAGCGTTTGCAGCGTGTGAATATATTATTGATTACTTAAAAACTGCCGCGCCTTTCTGGAAACGCGAACAAACCAGCAATGCCACACACTGGCTGGAAACCCGCGACTCGGACGAACAACGCACCGCGCGCTGGGAAAATAAAACAGCTTAATTGACCACACATCAGGAAAATCACATGCCAGATTCCTCTTCAACATCCCTCACACATTTCGATTCAGCAGGGCAGGCGCATATGGTAGACATTGCAGCCAAAGAAGAAACGCAGCGCATGGCGCGCGCCGCAGGCAGCATTACGATGCTGCCCAGCACGCTGGAATTAATCGCAAATGGCTCTGCCCGCAAAGGTGATGTGCTAGGTGTGGCGCGCATTGCAGCAATTCAAGCCAGTAAACGTACTGCGGAATTAATCCCGCTGTGTCACTCCTTGCCACTCAGTAAAGTGGAGGTAGAATTTAAAATAGATACAGAGCGTAACCTCGTGCAATGTATCGTCACTGCCGCAACATTCGGTCGTACCGGGGTTGAAATGGAAGCTCTCACCGCAGTCAGCGTGGCATTGCTGACCATTTATGACATGTGTAAGGCAGTGGATCGGAGCATGTGCATTATCCAGGTGCGCCTGCTAGAAAAACAGGGCGGGCGCTCAGGGCATTGGAAGCAGGCAGATGCAGAGCATTGGAAGCAGGCAGATGCAGAGGAAAGTGGTGCTTAGTTTGTTATTGAAATACTGCGGGAAACTAAGGAAACACTGATTTAATCCACCATGAGCCGCGTTGCTGACCAAATTGTGATGATCGCAAGGCGTGTGCCGAAGGTCAGGGGTCATTCTCCCTGGCGAGGCGCACAACACAGCGAGCGCGCAATTTGGCCGCAACCCATGTGGGACATGGCTTTTCGTGCAGTCTACTATGTCGCAAGTCTAGCCAAGGGAACGACCCTTAACGTCGCCTTGCTTCGTGCATCCCATCCCGCAAAGCCGATGTCGCGGCCATGTGGGATTAAATCAGTGCTTCCCTAAGAATATGAATGCCGCGTTATGTGCAGGCTTGCCACAATGCCATTAAATATAAAAAATATAATGTTAAGATTGATTTGATTTAGAATGAATCTGCCTCAACACAAGACTTTTGACTATTCTAAAGGAGTGCTTCATGCGTACAAAATCAGGATACAAATTATTTAGTTTAATGAGCATCATTTTGCCTGTCCTTCTC
>JAKFXW010000062.1 GCA_021731185.1 Gallionellaceae bacterium | reverse complement strand
ATATTGGTCACTACGAACTTTTTTCGGTTACCAAATTATTCTATGACTATTGATAGATACTTCCTAGCACGCGCAATCGCCGCTTCCACTTGATTCGGCGCAGTGCCACCAATATGATTGCGGCTGGCGAGCGAGCCTTCCAGCGTAAGCACTGCATAAATATCTTCTGCAATGAGCTTGGAAAATTGTTGCAACTCATCCAATTTCAGATCACTCAAATCACACGCTCGTTGTTCTGCATGGCGCACGGCTAACGCCACGGCCTCGTGTGCATCACGAAACGGCAAACCTTTTTTCACCAGATAATCCGCCAAATCGGTCGCAGTGGCATAACCTTGCAGTGCCGCATTACGCATGGCTTCTGGCTTGACGGTGATGCCGCCCATCATATCGGCATAAATACGTAACGTCATAGTGAGCGTATCCACTGTGTCAAACAAAGGCTCTTTGTCTTCTTGATTATCTTTGTTGTAGGCCAGCGGCTGACCTTTCATCAAGGTCAGCAAGGCCACCAAATTACCTTGTACGCGCCCCGTTTTGCCGCGCACCAGCTCTGGTACATCCGGATTTTTTTTCTGCGGCATGATGGACGAACCCGTGCAAAATCGATCCGCAATATCAATGAAACCAAAGCGTGGATTCATCCACAAAATAAGCTCTTCCGACAAGCGCGATAAATGCACCATGATGAGCGCGGCGCAGGCGGTAAATTCAATCGCGAAATCGCGATCCGACACCGCATCTAGAGAATTTTCACACACCCCGTCAAAACCTAAAAGTTCCGCTACCAGTTCGCGATTGATCGGATAGCTGGTGCCAGCCAAGGCCGCCGCACCAAGCGGCAAGCGGTTTACACGAACCCGACAATCCATCAGTCGCTGTGCGTCGCGTTTCAACATTTCAAAATACGCCATCAGGTGATGCGCAAAACTCACTGGCTGCGCGACTTGCAAATGGGTAAAGCCAGGCATGATGGTGTGTGTATGCTGCTCGGCAAGCTCGAGCAGAGCAGTTTGCAGCGACTTGATATGCAGATTGATTTCATCAATGGCTTGCCGCAGATACAAGCGTATATCCGTTGCCACCTGATCGTTGCGCGAGCGCCCAGTATGTAATCTTTTACCGGCATCACCGACTAAAGTAGTTAATCGCTTTTCGATATTCAGATGCACGTCTTCCAAATCCAATTGCCAATTAAATTCGCCCAGCAGAATTTCGTTTTCGATTTGTGCCATGCCACGCTGAATATCGCGCAAATCCTGCGTGTTAATGATGCTGCAAGCGGCCAGCATCTGTGCGTGTGCGAGCGAACCTTGAATATCCACCAGTGCCAGTCGCTTATCAAATTCTACCGAGGCGGTAAAACGTTTGACCAATTCCGCGACAGGCTCGTTAAAGCGCCCTGACCATAATTTTTCGTCCCGTACTTCTTTGGGGATTTTTTTTTCTTGCATCGTCATCGTCTATTGTCCAGAATGTGTGCATTGAGTAGGTTTTTTTATGAGGTGTAAAACTGTGAGGCGACAAATTATAGAACAAAACAACACCGCCGATGCGATACCGAATTTTCGCAGCCTCGGAGTCATCTTACGCGCCATATTATTGGTCAACGGCATGGCTCTACTGGTCAGCATGATACTCGCGAATTCCATACAAGATGGCTTGCAGAAAATGGTCGTTGCATCGGCTCTGTTGCAGCCTGTGTTACTCACCAGCATGTTGCTGCTATACGCCCTCAACCCCATATTGAAAAAAATAGTTCATCGGCAGGGCATCGTGCTGGTGGTGACAATGGTGGGCTTGGTGACACTTGCAATCCAGTATTTTGGTTCAGCGTTTTATAATCCGCATCATTCAACAGATGCGAATTTTTATTTATGGCGCAATGCGCTGTCTGCTTGTGTTATCACCGCACTACTCTTGATCTATTTCAGATCACGCACGCAGGCATTATCCCCCGCGCTGCACCAGGCTAGATTACAGGCACTGCAGGCACGGATCCGCCCACATTTCTTATTTAACACGATTAATGCTGTGCTGGGCATCGTGCGCGCCGACCCCAAGCGAGCCGAAATCGCGTTGGAAGATATGGCCGATTTATTTCGCATGGCCATGTCACATACCAGCGATTTGCTGCCGATGCAGCAGGAAATCCAATTGGCGAAACAATACCTGTCGCTGGAACAATTGCGCTTGGGTGATCGATTGCAAGTCAATTGGCAGTTGCAGGATTTGCCAGACGATGCGCTGATCCCGCCTTTTATATTGCAGCCCCTGCTGGAAAACGCGGTCTATCATGGTATTGAGCCGCTTGTCGAAGGTGGTGCGATAGACATTAAACTGTATCGGAACGGCAATGCGCTGCATCTCGACCTGACCAATCCACGTGCCGTGCTTGAACCACGTCATGCGGGCAACGAAATGGCCTTGATAAATATCCGCGAGAGACTGGCCTTGCAATTTGATATTGAGGCACGTTATACCGTGGAATCTGACGCAGATTTTTATCGCGTGCAGATTGTGCTACCGTATTTAAAATAAATTGTGAATCAGGTAAAACATTTATGACTCCGGTAAAATATTTATGACCTCGGCCACTGCTGCAACACCTGCGTCGTTAAGCGTATTCATCGTGGATGATGAGCAGCCAGCACGGAATCGACTCAAAGAATTGTTGGGCGATTGCGCCCAACAATTACCCTTACGGTTGCTGGGCGAGGCAAGCAACGGGCACGAGGCACTCGATAAACTATCCGCCATGCCAGCCGATGTGGTGCTGGTGGATATTCGTATGCCAAAAATGGATGGTATTGAATTGGCGCAACACCTCAACAAACTGCCGCAGCCGCCCATCATTATATTTACGACCGCGTATGACACTTACGCGATCAAAGCATTTGAGTTACACGCCATCGACTATCTGCTGAAACCCCTGCGCCAGCAACGCTTGCTGGATGCGCTGCTGCGCACTCGCACAGCGGCCAGAGTGCAAAATAATGTCCTGCAAAAAATTGCCTCTCAGCCACGCAAAAATTTTTCCATACAGGAACGCGGTCGAGTTCATCTTATCCCTGTCGAACAAGTGCGGTATCTGCGCGCAGAATTAAAATACATTACCGTGCGCACGCTAGAGCGCGAATACTTGATCGAAGAATCCCTCAGCGCGCTGGAGCAGGAATTCGCAGAAACATTTATCCGTATTCACCGCAACTGTCTAGTGGCCACAAAAGAGATTGAAGGATTTGAAAAACTGACCGATGTAACTAGCAATGAAACACACTGGACGGTTAAACTTAAAGGCATTGAAGAACGTATGCCTATCAGCCGCAGACAGCAGCATATAGTCAAAGAAATGTAGAAAAACCGCTAGCCTTGACCACCTCCTCCGCCCCCGCGCATAATCTGCATGAGCCGATTCATGGTGAAACGGCCTGTTGCACAAACTACTTACAGGGGGAATAAAAATGGGAAAATTTAAATCAGGGTTGGCGGCAGCGGTGTTATGGGCAAGTGTTTCAGGATCGGCTTTAGCTACCGAGGTGGGGAAATTTTATGGCGCGATTGATCTTGGTCAAACAAAAGTTAAGGACTGGTGCGTTGGTACTGCCGGCTTCAATTGTACTGATACAGATACCTTATTTCGTGGTGCGGTAGGCTATCAGGTAAACCAAAATGTAGCGGTGGAAGCCAGTTATGCAGATTATGGTACTGTAGAAGTCAGTGATAATTTTGGGGGATTGGTTGAAGGGTCGGCATCGGGCTTTCAGTTTTCCGTTGTCGGGTCTGTGCCTGTTTCAGATGTATTTTCCTTGACGGGCAAACTCGGCTTAGCACTGACTGATGCTGAAGTAACAAACAACTTTGGATTTCCCAATACCAAGGACAGCAACACAACGATGGCTTGGGGGTTGGGCGTACGTTTTCAACTCAACGAATCTGTCGCGCTACGAGCGCAGTATGAGAGTTTGGGGGAAATAAGCGCGGACAGTACCGATCCAACCGCGGATGCTGATATAAATTTAATGACAGCAGGTGTGATCTTTAATTTCTAATTTGCTGTTTATGTTGCGTTGAAAATAGCCCGCTCCAGTTTATATTTTTTGGGGCGGGCTTTTTTATGTCCCTGATCTACTGTAGCGATTAAGGAAAAACGTCGCGAGCGAAGGCAGAACAAGGCGCGAAAGGATGAGGAAGCGGAATGTACTTTGTTGTACATGAGCATTCCGAATCCTCAAGTAACGCCGTTATGCCGAGCGCAGCCGTTTTTACCCGCTGTTCCGCAGGCCAGCGGCGATGCCGTTAATGGTCAGATGTATCGCCCGCTTGACCAGCTCATCCGTCTCCCCCGCACGATGCCGACGCAGCAGTGAGACTTGCAAATGATTCAGCGGATCAATGTATGGAATGCGGGTCGCCAGGCTGCGCGCCAGCGTGGGGTTGTCATTCAGCAGGGTGGTAGAGCCATTGATGGCGAACAACATGTCTATGGTGCGCTGCCATTCTGTTTTTATTTCATCGAATATTTTATGGCGCAATTGTTCATCTGGCACCAGTTCGGCATAACGCGAGGCGATGCCCATGTCAGTTTTAGATAACACCATATCCATATTGGACAGCAGACCGCGAAAAAATGCCCAGTCTTTGTTCATGGCTTGCAGTTGTGCGAGTCCTGCCTCGCCTTCCTGTTCGATAAACTTGGCAACTGCACTGCCGAAGCCGTACCAGCCAGGCAAAATAGTACGGTTCAAGCTCCAGCTAAATACCCACGGAATAGCGCGCAGATCTTCAATTTTGCCGGAGTTTTTGCGCGCTGAAGGGCGGCTACCTATATTAAGTTCGGCGATTTCCTGTATGGGTGTGGCAGCGAAAAAATAATCGGTAAAACCGGGGGTTTCATACACCAATTTACGATAAGCGGCGTAGGCATCCAGACTGAGCCGCTCCATGATTCTGTGAAAACCCGGCATGGCACTGTCATTGTCCCCTTGTGGGGCATTGTCCCCTTGTGGGGCATCGCCATGCTCGCGTACCAATGTGGCTTCCAGAGTGGCCGCCAATAAAATTTCCAGATTGCGTCGACCAATTTCCGGGTTAGAGTATTTGCTGGCGATCACTTCACCTTGTTCGGTGATGCGAATTTGCGCGTTCACACTGCCCGGCGGTTGCGCCAGAATAGCCTGATAGCTGGGGCCGCCGCCACGACCAACCGTGCCGCCACGGCCATGGAATAGCCGCAACTCCACGCCATGCTTTTTAAATATCTCAGCCAGCACCACTTCGGCTTTATACAATTCCCAATTGGCGGTGAGGTAACCGCCGTCTTTGTTGCTGTCGGAATAACCGAGCATGACCTCTTGCGTGTTGCCGCGACTTTGCAATAATTGCCGATAATAGGGTATGGAAAATAATTCATCCATGATGCCGCCACAGGCGCGCAGATCGTCTATGGTTTCAAACAGCGGGACGATGTTGACGTGCAGTTTGCTAGTTCCTTGGGGATCATTTTCCAGCAAGTCGCTTTGCTGCAACATCAGCGCGACTTCCAGCATGTCGCTTGCCGAATCAGTCTTGGAAATAATCGCATTGGGTAGGGCAGCATGCCCGAAACGCTGATGAATTTCCGCCGCTGTCAGCATGATGTGTAACTCGCCTTGCACGAGGGATGAAAATTTATCCAGATTCACCGCGTTTTTTTTCATTGTCCCCTCACATTGCCCCCCTGTGGGATTGTCCCCTTGTGGGATGTGGGATTGCGACGATTTTTTGCTTGGAGCATCTTTACCCAGCATCGATTTATTTTCGAGCAAGGCCGCTAACAACCAAGCTCTGCGTCCGGTTTCGTCCTGCTCGGCATAGCCGGGTTTGTCCGCACCCAGCGCAAAAAGCTCACTCACAACTTGCTCATGCACCGCGCTGTGTTGGCGCATATCCAGCGGAGCGAGATAAAAGCCAAACACTTCTGCGGCGCGGCGTAAATTTGCCAAACGGCCGCGTGCCAAAAACACGGCTTTATGCTGATAAAGTGAATGGATGAGAATGTCGAGATCGCTGATGAAGGCCTGCGCGTTTTCATATTTTTTCGCGTCAGGATTCACGGGGCGCAAGTGCTTAACATGCTGCCCTAAATCTTCTGCAGTAGTGAAAAGTATGGAATAGATTG
>JAKFXW010000180.1 GCA_021731185.1 Gallionellaceae bacterium | reverse complement strand
CCGTTGCCGATGCGCGCTTGAAGGATGGCAAGAAGTTGGTGCGGGTCAAGCTCGATGAGCTATAAGCTGGCTTTTCATCCTGATGCATTGGTGGAGTGGCGCAAGCTGGATGCGACAGTAAGCGAGCAGTTTAAAAAAAAGTTGGCCGAGCGTTTGCAGCATCCGCGTGTGCCTGCGGCTCGACTATCTGGGCATAAGGATCGTTACAAAATTAAATTGCGTAGTGTCGGTTACCGTTTGGTGTATGAGGTGCGTGATGCGGTGTTATTGGTGATTGTGGTTGCAGTTGGTAAGCGCGAGCGTAATGCGGTTTATCGTGTGGCGGCGCAACGTTAAATTTAGCAAGGGAGAATCATAATTATGACCAAACAAATTCAAGAAGCTTATATCGTTGCTGCGACACGCACGCCTGTTGGCAAAGCGCCGCGTGGTATGTTTCGTAATACACGACCGGATGATTTGCTGGCCTATGTTTTGCGCGCGGTGTTGGCGCAGGCACCGTCGCTGGATGCGGCAACGATTGGCGATGTCATCGTAGGCTGTGCCATGCCGGAGGCGGAGCAGGGGATTAATGTGGCGCGCATTTCGTTGCTGCTGGCGGGCTTGCCGAATACGGTGCCGGGCGTGACGATCAATCGTTTTTGTTCGTCTGGTTTGCAGGCGGTGGCGATGGCGGCGGACCGTATTCGTCTCGGTGAGGCGGAGGTGATGTTGGCGGCAGGCACAGAGAGTATGAGTATGGTGCCGATGACGGGGAATAAGGTAGCTTTTAATCCGGCGATTTTTGCGCGCGATGAAAATATCGCAATTGCATTTGGCATGGGTATGACGGCAGAGAAGGTGGCGGAGCGTTGGAAGGTGACACGCGAGGCACAGGACGCTTTCGCGCTGCGCAGCCATCAGCGGGCAATTGCAGCGATAAGTGCGGGGGAGTTTGCGGACGAAATTACGCCGTATACCATTACTGAGCATGAGCCGGATTTGCACAGTCGAAAGGTGCGCGAGAAAACACGCACGGTGGCGCAGGATGAGGGGCCGCGTGCGGACACATCGATGGAAGTGTTGGCAAAATTAAAAACGGTATTTGCACAAAAAGGTTCGGTCACGGCAGGCAATAGTTCGCAAATGTCGGACGGTGCAGGCGCGGTGTTGCTGTGTTCCGAGGCGGCGTTGAAGCGTTATAACTTAACGCCGATGGCTAAATTTCTTGGCTTCAGCGTGGCAGGTGTGCCACCAGAAATTATGGGCATAGGCCCGAAAGAGGCGATTCCAAAAGTGTTGCGGCAGGTTGGTTTGCAATTGCAGGATATGGATTGGATCGAGTTGAACGAAGCATTTGCGGCGCAAGCGCTGGCGGTGATTCAAGACCTGGGGTTGGATCCGGTTAAGGTAAATCCGCTGGGCGGCGCAATTGCATTGGGTCATCCGTTGGGTGCAACGGGGGCAATTCGTACCGCAACGTTGTTGCACGGTTTGCGTCGACACAAACAAAAATATGGCATGGTGACCATGTGTATTGGGACGGGTATGGGGGCGGCGGGGATATTTGAAGCACTGTAGCTTGGGAAACGCTGCACAGTGCCTGCGCGGGTGAATTTCTGCGTTGTGCGGTGCTCGAAATCCTCATGTATAAAACATACATTCCGGTTTCTGTGCGCCGCACGCCTTGCACTTCTTCCCGCTCGCCAACTGTGTAGCGTTCCCTTAAAAAGTTACACTCCGTCACCATTTTTTATTCACGCCTGGTCTGATTTATAACCTTGGCTGCCGCCTTTTGGCGGCCTGGTGGAATGGCTATAACCAATGACTTGCCCAGCGTCTTTTGCTGGGTTAGTCAGATGGCTAGTAGCTATATCAGTTGTTTCATCAAGAATTTTAATTTTTCGATCATCCTCTGACCGCAAATCCTCTTGCACATCTCTATGGTGTCGCTAAAGCTAAATGAAAATTAATAATCTGAACAACGATGATTATTCAGCCGCTACAGATCGTGCTGCACTAGCGCAAGCAATGCACATGCAAGGCGCGGCATGGTATCAATTAGTAACCTCGCGCTGCCCCCATCTTTTTGCAGATACGGCGGTGTTTATTTCCAGCACCGAGATGCAGCAAATGCGTTCGATTATTCGAGCGATCAATCAAGTGGTGGCTCTACCCGCTTGGCATGATGCTGTGCTGCCAGACAAGGTGAAGCATCATGCGCCCCAGGCACGGGGCGTATTTTTTGGCTATGATTTTCATGTCAATGCGGATGGCGTGCATCTCATCGAGATCAACACCAACGCTGGCGGTGGGCTGCTGAATGCCTTGTTGTTACAGAGCCAGCGGCAAGTTGCGGCATTGGGTGAGGTGACTGCGGATACCCATATAGAGCAAGTTTTTATCGAAATGTTTTTGCACGAATGGCGTTTACAGCGCGGCAATCAACCGCTACGCAGCATTGCGATTGTGGATGAAAAACCGCAGGAACAATATTTTTATCCAGAATTTTTATTGGCGCAAAAAATGTTCGAGCGTGCCGGATTGCGCGCTGTGATTGCCGACCCTGCGGAGCTGGAAGTGCGTGCCGATGGGGTGGTTTACCAAGGGGAAAAAATTGATCTGATCTACAATAGGCTGACCGATTTTTCGCTGCAACAACACGCCGCGCTGTACGCCGCTTATCAACAAGACCTCGTTGTGTTGACTCCACATCCGCACGCTTACGCGCTGTATGCCGACAAGAAAAATCTCACCTTACTGACCGATGTAAATAGTTTGCACGCGATGATCGTGCCAGAAAAAACCATCGCTATTTTGCAAGCAGGCATTCCGCAAACCAGATTGGTGTTGGTGCAAGATGCTGAGGATTGGTGGGCGCAGCGCAAGCAATGGTTTTTTAAACCTGCCACAGGTTACGGCGGCAAGGGTTCATATCGCGGTGCAAATATTACGCGCAAGGTGTTTGGCGAAATAATACAAGGCGGGTATGTGGCACAGCGCATGGCTGCACCCGGTTTGTGTAGGGTGAATGTGGCGGATGCTGCCTCAATGGCATTAAAAACGGAATTTAAATTCGATATACGCTGTTACGTTTATGAGGGTGCTATGCAGTTGGTCGCAGCGCGTTTATACCAAGGACAGACCACTAATTTTAGAACGACTGGCGGCGGGTTCGCTGTGGTGCGGGTGATTCATTAAAATGCTCAACCTTAGTTACTTAGAAATATCACGATGACACTTTATGCATTTTTGGCCGTCGGTTTGGGTGCTGTGATCGGCGCGTGGTTGCGCTGGGGATTGGGCTTGTGGTTGAACCCGGCGTTGCCTGAATTACCGCTAGGGACTTTGTTTGCCAATTTAATTGGCGCGTATTTAATCGGCTTGGCAATCGCGTTTTTTATGCAGCATCCGGGGCTGTCACCAGAATGGCGATTGCTCATCATCACTGGATTTTTGGGCGGGCTGACTACGTTTTCTACCTTTTCTGCCGAGACGGTTACTTTGTTGATGCGCGGGCAATATGCCTGGGGGCTGGCTATTATTTCCGCGCACGTGTTGGGCTCGTTGCTGCTGACGATATTGGGGATGCAAAGTTTTAAGTGGCTGCAAACATAGGAGCGGGTTATGCAAAACGTTTACTTGAAATTTTATCTGACTGAAAAACGGCAGCATAACGGCAGCCTGTTGTATGAATGGTTGCTTGATGAAGCAAGGCGATCAGGTGCAACGGGCGGCTCGGCTTTTCGCGCCATTTCTGGATTTGGTCGACATGGCCATTTGCACGATGAATCATTTTTCGAACTGGCTGGAGAGCTGCCTGTGCAAGTAGAGTTTGTGACAGACAGCACGACTGCCGATCAATTGTTGGACAGTTTGCGCGCACATCAACTCAATTTGTTTTATGTGCGCTACGTGGTGGAAACAGGCGTTTTATAACTTTCCATGAACTGGTACAAGTAGCAACTGGCATAAATAGCGCGCCATTTCTAACAAAAAATTAAGACTGAGCACGGTACATTTTTTTACAGCGTTTTTATAAAATCAACATTCCGCTGACGCAGGTTTTCGCTTGCTCTAAACGCGTGAGCGTGCGAAATAAATTCAACCCTGTTTTTTCTTTTAAAGCGAATGCTGTTTCTTTGAGATCATCCAGCGCGATGTTGATAGGCTCGCCCGCAGCTGCGAAAACAATGGTGTTGCCGCTGTCGTTCGATGGGAAAATGATGGCGCGATCATCAAACGCTTGGCAGATGCGCTGGGCACTGGTTGCAAACCCTCGGCTGTGGCCGAGCAGGTTGACCGCCATGATGCCCTCGTCGCTGAGCAATGCGCGCACGGCTTGGTAGAATTTAACTGTATCTAACTCACCCATGCGAGCGTTTTCGTCAAAGCCATCTACCAGCACCAAGTCATAATTTTGGCGGCTATGCGCGACAAATTCTGCGCCATTTCCTATCACGATATTCAGACGCTTGGGGTCTTCCGGCAGCTTGAAAAATTGTCTTGCGGCGGCTACCACGCCTGGCTCGATTTCAACCACTGTGAGTTTGGCGAGCGGGTAATGGCGATACAAAAATTTGGTTAGCGAGGCAGCGCCGAGGCCGATCAACAGCACTTTGCGCGGGAATCTATCACTATCCCGCAGCAGCAAACTGGCCATCATTTCCCGAGTGTAATCCAGTTCTAAATTCCACGGGCGAGCAATACGCATCGCACCTTGCACCCATTCCGAGCCAAAATGTAACGAGCGTACCCCGGCTTCTTCGCGAATATCAATAGAATAAGCCATGAGAAAATTACAAATTGACTGGAAAGTTGAAGGGGAAATTGTTCATGCGGAGTTCATTAAAAGTCAGTGTCCCACAAGGGGACAATGTGGCTGCATAGTATAATTGTATCCTTTCATTTCGCCGCATGGACATGTCACCCTTTCAAATCGTTGTTGGTCAATCGGCTCTTTCTGCATTCCGTTTGGATAAATTATGTTCAGCTTTAAAAGATTCCGAGATCAATATAGTAGAAGCGCGCCATTGGTATTTTGTGGAATTAAATTCGGCGTTATCCGAGGTCGAAAAATCACGTTTGCATACGCTACTGGGAGTCGATAGTCAGCAAGCAGCAATGTCCACTACCGATGCTCGGCAGCAGGTGTTGGTTGTGCCACGATTGGGCACGATTTCGCCGTGGTCATCCAAGGCTACTGACATTGCACACCATTGCGCTTTGCAAGCTATACGGCGTATTGAGCGTGGCGTGGTGTACCACTTAAAAATGAAACATGACCACGCTTTGCCCCACAAGGGGACAATGACACAAACACAGCGCGCCGTATTGTTACCACTTTTGCATGATCGCATGACTGAATCAGTGCTTGATTTAGAGAACGATTTGGAAAATTTGATGGGAAAAATTTTCCGTCACGGACAACCCTTACCGCTGTCGATAGTCGAGATATTGCAAGGGGGGGATGCCGCGCTGGCAGAGGCGAATCGAGAATTAGGTTTAGCTTTGTCAGAGGACGAAATTGAATATTTGGTGGAAAATTTTCGCAAACTGAATCGTAATCCCACCGACGTGGAGTTGATGATGTTCGCGCAGGCTAATTCTGAACATTGCCGGCATAAAATTTTCAATGCTGATTGGGTGATTGATGGTGAACGGCAATCCATCTCGCTATTTGGCATGATCCGCAACACACACAAGGTCAGCCCGCAAGGTACGGTGGTGGCCTACTCAGACAATTCATCGGTGATTGAAGGTGCGAATGCAGCGCGATTTTATCCGCGTGCGGATGGTAGTTATGCTTACAGCACTGAGATGACGCACACGCTGATGAAAGTAGAAACGCATAATCATCCCACCGCGATTGCGCCTTTTGCGGGTGCAGCAACGGGCGCGGGCGGTGAAATACGCGATGAGGGCGCAACCGGAGTTGGCTCTAAACCGAAGGCTGGCTTGGCTGGATTCTCAGTTTCCAATTTGAACATTCCCAATTTTGCTCAGCCGTGGGAGACGAATTTGTATGGGAAACCTGCGCGTATCGCTTCTGCTTTGCAGATTATGTTGGAAGGGCCGATCGGCAGTGCAGCATTTAATAATGAGTTTGGCCGACCAAACTTAGCTGGGTATTTCCGTACCTTTGAAGAGTCGGTACGCGGTGAAATGCGTGGTTATCACAAACCCATCATGATCGCGGGAGGCTTGGGTAGCATAGCCGCGCAACACACTCA
>JAKFXW010000208.1 GCA_021731185.1 Gallionellaceae bacterium | reverse complement strand
AGCAGCGCCGATCAGATTCAAATCAAAATGGCGCAAGGCGCAAAACCGGGTGAGGGCGGTCAATTACCAGGTCACAAAGTGTCGGAATACATTGCGCAACTACGTTTGTCGGTGCCGGGCGTAGGGCTGATTTCGCCGCCGCCGCATCACGATATTTATTCTATTGAAGATTTAGCACAACTGATTCACGATCTAAAAAATGCCAATCCTAAAGCGTCGATTTCAGTGAAGCTGGTTTCCGAAGTCGGTGTGGGCACGGTTGCGGCGGGCGTAGCCAAGGCCAAGGCCGATCATATTACTGTGTCGGGACATGATGGCGGTACGGGTGCTTCGCCACTGTCCTCGGTGATGCACGCAGGCACGCCGTGGGAACTGGGCCTGGCCGAGACGCAGCAAACATTGGTGCTAAACAGGCTGCGTGGGCGCATTGCCTTGCAGGTCGATGGGCAACTTAAAACCGGACGCGATGTGTTGATCGGCGCGCTGTTGGGTGCAGATGAATTCGGATTTGCTACCGCACCGCTGGTGGTGGAAGGTTGCATCATGATGCGTAAATGTCATCTCAACACATGCCCAGTAGGGGTTGCTACACAAGATCCAAAATTGCGTAAAAAATTTACGGGTCAGCCTGAGCACGTGGTGAATTATTTTTTCTTCGTGGCTGAAGAGGTGCGCGAATTAATGGCGCAAATGGGCATACGAAAATTTGATGACTTGATCGGGCGCAGCGATTTGTTAGACGCACGGCATGGTATTGAACATTGGAAAGCGCAAGGTTTGAATTTCTCTAAAATTTTCCATCAGCCAAATGTGCCAGCCACCGTCGCACGTCGTCAGGCGGAAACGCAGGATCATGGCTTGGAAGGCGCGCTGGATCATTATTTAATCGCGCAGTCAAAGGATGCATTGCATAAAAAGCAGCCTGTCGTAATTAACAGCGCCATACATAACACCAACCGCGTGGTGGGTGCGATGTTGTCGCATGAATTAGTCAAGCTGCACGGTCATGCGGGCTTGCCAGATGACACCATCACCATCAATTTAACGGGCACGGCGGGGCAAAGTTTTGGCGCGTTTTTAGCGCATGGCATTACCCTGAAGTTATCGGGCGAGGGCAATGACTACGTGGGAAAAGGGCTGTGTGGCGGGCGCATTGCCGTGTTACCACCAGATGAATGCAAGATTGTGGCGGAGGAAAATATTATTGTGGGCAACACCGTCATGTATGGCGCAACCAGCGGTGAATGTTATTTTCGTGGTGTAGCAGGCGAACGGTTTGCAGTGCGGAATTCTGGCGCAATTGCGGTCGTCGAAGGAGTAGGTGACCATGGTTGTGAATATATGACTGGCGGTATTGTCGCCGTGCTGGGACAGACCGGCCGTAACTTTGCGGCAGGTATGTCCGGCGGTGTGGCCTATGTGCTGGATGAGCACGGCGGGTTTGAGCAGTGCTGCAATATGGCGATGGTGCAATTAGAGCCCGTGCTGGAAGAATATGCCGCCAGTGAAACGGGCGAAGTGGAGGCTCATGGTCGCGTGCATTTTAACCATCTGGGTAAGGCAGATGAGCTGGCCTTGCGCGACATGATAGAAAAACATTGGCGCTACACAGGCAGTCATCGTGCGCGCGAGATTTTAGAAAATTGGTCGCGTTATTTACCAAAATTTATCAAAGTCATGCCGACTGAATATCGGCGCGCCCTACAGGAAATCGCAGAAAAACAAGCTAAGGCAGAATTGAATCTGCAAGGGGAGGCCGCGTAAATGGGCAAGATCACAGGATTCATGGAGTTTCACCGTTTGGCTGAGCACAGCTTACCCGTTGCGGAACGTGTAAAAAATTATAAGGAATTTATCCCACGGTTAACTGACAAAGAATCGACCGTGCAAGGTGCGCGGTGCATGGATTGTGGCATTCCGTTCTGCACCACGGGCTGCCCAGTGAACAATATTATTCCTGATTGGAATGATTTGGTTTATCGCGGACATTGGAAAAAAGCGTTGGATGTATTGCACTCTACTAATAATTTCCCGGAATTTACCGGGCGCATTTGCCCTGCGCCATGTGAAGCGGCGTGTACCTTGACCATCAACGAAGAAGCCGTCGGCATTAAATCCATTGAACACGCCATTATCGATAAAGGTTGGGAAGAAGGTTGGGTCGTACCGCAAATTGCCGCCGTTAAAACGGGGCGCAAGATTGCTATTATCGGTTCGGGTCCAGCCGGATTAGCCTGCGCGCAACAGTTGGCACGGGCAGGGCATAGCGTGGTGGTATTTGAAAAAAATGATCGCATCGGCGGCTTATTGCGCTACGGCATCCCTGATTTCAAAATGGAAAAATCACACATTGATCGACGCATGAAACAAATGCGTGCCGAAGGCGTAGAGTTTCGCGTCAACCAATACATAGGTGTGGATGTGTCCGCGCAAAAAATTAAAGACGAATTTGATGCCGTGGTATTGACAGGCGGCGCAGAGCAGCCACGTGATCTGCCCGTGCCAGGACGTAATTTGCAAGGCGTGCATTTCGCCATGGAATTTTTGCCGCAACAAAATAAAGTGATGGCGGGCGATAAAGTCCCCAAACAAATTAAAGCCACTGGCAAGCATGTGGTGGTGATCGGCGGTGGCGATACTGGCTCGGATTGCGTAGGCACGTCCAACCGTCATGGCGCGGCATCGGTCACACAATTTGAAGTGATGCCACGCGCGCCAGAAAAAGAAAACACGCCGCTGGTTTGGCCGTATTGGCCGATGAAGCTGCGCACCTCCAGCTCACACGAAGAGGGCTGTAGCCGTGATTGGGCGGTAGCAACCAAAGAGTTGATTGGCGAAAACGGTAAAGTAACCAAGCTCAAAGCGGTGCGCGTGGAATGGAAAGACGGTCGGATGCAGGAAGTCGCGGGCAGTGAATTTGAAATGAAAGCAGATTTGGTGTTACTCGCGATGGGCTTTGTCAGTCCTATACAAAAAGTATTGGATGCCTTTGGTGTTGAAAAAGATGCACGCGGCAATGCCCGTGCCACGACCGATGGCGAGCATTGCTACAAGACTACATCCGAGCGTGTGTTTGCAGCAGGCGATATGCGTCGTGGTCAATCGCTGGTCGTATGGGCGATTCGTGAAGGTCGCCAAGCGGCGCGTGAAGTGGATGAATATTTGATGGGGAGCTCCAGTTTGCCGCGTTAGATGTGTCAATTTATTGGGTGGTTGGGTGGCAGTTTATTCTCCGAGAAGTCATGGATTAACTACATTGAAGTAGGAATGCGGAAAGACAACTTGGTAAGGCGGAGGGGATGCACAAATCGAAACGGATGCTTCTGCTGGCAAACTGGATGCGTTGGCCTCCCGAGCAAAGGCGGAATACGCTAGCGCCAAAGCGCATCAAATTTAGAACAATCTCAGGCCGTACTAAAATTTAACAAGTAACTGAAAAAATGACGGCTTTACAGTTATACAAATCGTTAGGCAAGCATTTGATGTATTATCTTGCGTCAAATAGGATGTCTACGTTACGTTAGGTTTTTACACAAAGGAGATTCAAATGAAAGCGAAATCATTACTTACCTTTTGCGTTGCAGTTGCGCTGATAATCGTTTCTTGGGGTGCAATGGCGCAAACTAGATGCTCAACGGACTCCCTCGGCAATAGCACGTGCCGAGACAGCGATGGCAATACTACGCGTGGCAGCACCGACTCTTTGGGCAACACCACATGGCGTGACAGTAACGGCAACACAACACGTGGCAGCACGGACTCACTCGGCAACACTACATTACGCGACAGCAATGGCAACACAACGCGTGGCAGCACCGACTCTTTGGGCAATACCACATGGCGTGACAGTAATGGCAACACAACGCGTGGCAGCACAGACTCACTCGGCAACACTACATTTCGCGATAGCAATGGAAATACCACGCGGTGTAGCACAGATTCGCTTGGCAACACCACATGTCGTTAACAAGCACGTTCCCATTCGCAAACCTAACCCTGCGGTCAAGCGGGACGCGCCAAAAGCGGCGCGCCCCTTACCTTGAACGTTAGGAGTCTTTATGAGTACGGATGGTTTGGTCAGAGTTCTTTACCAGCATGGCCTTGAGATTGGTGGCACGAAAATCAGCGTCTTTGAGTGCGGAGAACCACCCACGAACGAATATGGTGACGCGGATATGGACGCACTTTTTAGACAGACATTCTCAACCGACAACTCACAGAAGAAGGTTTTCTACGAGGCTTATCGGAGCGGGTCTAACACACCGTTCTACGCAAGCAAGACGCCACCTACCAATGAAGAGTTGCTTTTCCAACTGCGAAAATCTGAGCAGGATGGATCAATGAAGGTTGTCATTTGGATAGCAGTTGGGCTTGTTGTGCTTTACTTGCTTTTCAAATAACCATGCCTATCTCAGAGGCGGTCGGCTTTGGCGGGTTTTTACTTGGAACTGTAGGCACGGTCTTGGGTGTAATGAGTTTCTTGCGAGACCAAGGAAAACTCGTAGTCCGACTGCAATGGGACATGGCAATGACAGGCGAAGATGCCGCCAAGCGGGTTGGGTGCATTACAGTTACCAACACTGGACGCAGAGCTATCTTCATGTCACATGTCGCTTTGCGACTTCCGAAATGCGTGGAAATTTCTCATTTTCTAATTCAGGGTGGGCTGAAAGGGCAAAAATTATCGGAGGGTGATCCGCCCGCCGTATTCCCTGTCGATCAAGATGACCTAGAAACGTATGCCGATAAGTGGCAAGGGATAGTTGCTCAAGTTAGCGATTCGACCGGAAAGGAGTGGCTTTCCAAAAAGGTGAAAACAATTCCATCTTGGGCAAAAACTCCTAACCTAACGGTCAAGCGGGACTGCGCAAAAGCGCGCAGCCCCTTACCTTAACGTTATGTTTCAAAGGATGGCCGTAAATGACAGAAACAATATCCATGCAGCCAATAATTAATGCACTGCCAACATTGCTTGGTGTCATGCTTGGTGCTTTTGGGGCATATTTTTCTAGTAAAAGCCTAAAGAAAATCGAGTTTAGTCATTTGCGTCAACAGGAATTAAGAGTAGAAAAGAGAAAATGTTGCGCTGAGTTCCTTGGCGAAGCAGATCGACTTGTCATTAAGTCGATAGATGAAAAAATTTCGTCTGCGTCAGCGATGTCATCACTGGCTATTAATCTATCAAATATAGAGCTGCTGTGCTCACAGAAAACAATCGATGCTGCAAAACTTATATTTGAGTATGTTTTAAATGCTCATGGCCAGTCTATCAAAGAACAAAAGCATCACTACTCTGAATTAAAAAAACATCTCATAGGTTTTGTAAAAGAGGAGATTGCAATTGAAACATAACCCGCCGTTCGAGTGGGACGGCGCAAAAGCGCGCCGCCCCTCAACTCTACGTTATGCCTTGCCGGGAAGTAATTGGGGACGTACCACGATTTAATTGGCGAGCGGCTGAAGTTCGAAAGCCCGATTGAGGACATTGATGAGACTCACACTTGATACAATATCGTCCCATTTAACAACAAGCGGCGCACTGAATTGCAGGAATAGCCAATCAGGAACTGAAATGGAGGGGCATCGTGAAAGCCCGTATAACCGTCATCACCTTGGGTGTAGATGATCTGGAAAAATCCTTGCGCTTTTATCGTGATGGCTTGGGTTTGCACACAGAGGGCATCATCGGCACGGAGTTTGAATACGGCGCGGTGGTGTTTTTTGATTTACACGGTGGCATGAAGCTCGCACTCTATCCCCGACAGAGTCTGGCTAAAGATGCCACGGTGGCGCTAGGGTCGCGTAGTGCGACAGAGTTTTCCATCGGTCATAATGTTGCTACTCCCGCAGAAGTAGATGCGGTGATGGAGGAAGCGCGCCAAGCAGGTGCGGTGATTGTAAAGCCCGCGCAGAAAACATTTTGGGGTGGCTATGCGGGCTATTTTCAAGACCCCGATCGACACTTGTGGGAAGTGGTTTGGAATCCGCAATTCTTACCTGAAGCATAGTGATAGAACAGTACGCGGAATTAAGTTGGCGTATCAACTTGTAGATTTAGGTACGTCGCCAAGTTGTGCCTGCCACTCAAGCCCATGTGAAAAAGTTTGCCTTGGCTGGACGCCAAACAGGATTCGATGTCGCGCAAAGATTCTCGCCAGGTCAATTGCGAGAACGCCATCACGCGAAACAAATCGGCGCAGTCCAAGGTGCGTACTCCCGCATCTCCGTCGTGTCGGTCGATGATGCGTCCAAAGGTCTCCCTCCATAACTTGCGCAAACAGTGTCTTGCCTAGGTTCATACCGCACTCCAGGTTTGTCAAACCCGGAATGATCGCAAA
>JAKFXW010000207.1 GCA_021731185.1 Gallionellaceae bacterium | reverse complement strand
GGCTATAACCAATGACTTGCCCAGCGTTAACCAGCGGCTTATGTCACCGTCATTTTGGTGACTTAGCCGATTGGCTATGCAAAGCCTTTTGCTGGGTTAGTCAGATGGCTAGTAGTTATACCAGTTGTTTCACTCAGGAGCCGAAAACGAAACCAACACGGTGATCGTTTTTATCAGGAATTGGAATGAGTTGTTCTTCCAGCCTCTTGATATGCCCGTCACTCAATGCGCTTCTCGATAGGTGGTGTTCCGGTAGCCAGTCGCTCATTGAGGGTGGGAACAGGTAGTCGTTGTCACGCTGGATGGGTATAAATCGCGCCATGATTTGTCTCTCAACTCATTGATTAACCGCTGTAATTATAACATAATACGATGGTAAACCATTGGTTTTTCGTGATTGTTTTAGCAGGGGAAGACCGACAGGCTGCTAGTGAGGGCTTTACTGTTTGTGCAGCGGTTTTACGGTATGATTGCGTCCCATGATTAAATACATTTTCATTACAGGTGGTGTTGTGTCATCCTTGGGAAAAGGGATTGCTGCTGCCTCTCTTGCAGCAATTCTTGAGTCTCGTGGCCTCAAAGTTACTCTGCTGAAGCTTGATCCTTATATTAATGTTGATCCAGGCACAATGAGCCCGTTTCAACATGGTGAAGTGTTCGTTACTGAAGATGGTGCGGAAACAGATTTGGATCTTGGTCATTACGAGCGCTTTGTTTCTGCCAAGATGCGTAAAAGCAATAATTTTACGACCGGGCAGATATACGAAAGCGTTATTCGCAAAGAGCGGCGCGGAGAATATCTAGGCAAAACCGTACAGGTTATCCCGCATATCACGAATGAAATACAAGCATTCATAGAACGTGGGGCCGCCGCCTCATATGATGGACATGCTGATGTTGCCATCGTTGAAATTGGCGGAACGGTCGGCGATATTGAATCGTTACCGTTCCTGGAAGCGGTGCGCCAGATGGGTTTACGCAGAGGGCGCAATAGCACAGCATACGTCCACCTGACTTTAGTGCCCTATATTGCGATGGCAGGAGAATTGAAAACCAAGCCTACCCAGCACAGCGTACAAAAATTGCGTGAGATTGGTATATTTCCAACAGCTTTGTTGTGTCGAGCAGACCGCCAGATTTCGGCTGAAGAGATGGAGAAAATTTCGCTGTTTTCCAATGTGCGCCCAGAAGCTGTAATTTCGATGCCAGACGTGGACAGCATTTACAAAATTCCACTAGTGCTGCATGAGCAAGGTTTGGATCGTATTGTTTGCGAAGAATTGGGGTTAATACTTCCGCCTGCTGACTTGTCCGTGTGGATTAAATTGGTACATGCGATGGGTCATCCTAAGTTCGAGGTCACCATTGGCATGGTCGGCAAATATGTAGAACTGACTGAGTCGTATAAATCTTTGATCGAAGCATTGCGCCACGCGGGGATACACACGGCCACACGCGTCAACATTGAATACATAGATTCTGAGGCGATTGAAGCCAATGGCACGGATGAGTTAGTCAAATTGGATGCCATCCTGGTGCCAGGCGGATTTGGCAAGCGCGGCGTAGAAGGAAAAATAACAGCTATACGCTACGCTCGAGAAAATAAGTTACCCTACCTCGGGATTTGTTTGGGAATGCAGTTGGCGGTAATTGAATACGCACGGAATGTGGCTGGCATGGCCGATGCGAACAGCACAGAATTTAACCCGGAGACAGAACACCCGGTCGTAGCGTTGATTACGGAGTGGCGCAACAGCGAAGGCAAAGCTGAAATACGTACCGCAAGCTCGGACAAAGGAGGCACTATGCGCTTGGGCGCACAGCGTTGCCCGATTAAGCCGGACACATTGGCGGCTAGTATTTACGGTGCTGAGGTGAATGAGCGTCATCGGCATCGTTATGAGGTAAATAATTATTATGTACCGCTGTTGGAAAAATCAGGTCTGATAATTTCAGCGAGTACGCCCAGCGAGAATCTACCTGAGATAATGGAGCTACCGCAATCAGTCCACCCGTGGTTTGTGGGCGTGCAATTTCACCCGGAATTCACCTCTACACCGCGTGAAGGACATCCATTATTTAAGGCCTTCGTCGAAGCAACCGTGCAGCAGCATCAGGCCGCATCCACTCAAACATTGTCCCCTTGTGGGGCATTAGCCGCAATCAAGCAAAAGGTGAGAATGTGAAACTATGTAATTTTGAAGCAGGTTTGGATAAGCCACTATTTTTGATAGCAGGTCCCTGTGTGATTGAGTCCGAACAAATGGCGCTGGACACTGCCGGGCAAATCAAGGAAATCTGTGCGACACTAGGCATTCCATTTATTTACAAATCATCGTATGACAAGGCGAATCGCAGCTCGGGCAAATCCTTTCGCGGATTTGGTTTGGAAGCGGGTTTAAAAATTCTGGAAAAAGTAAAATCACAAATTGGCGTACCCGTGCTGACCGACGTCCATAGCATCGAAGAAATTTCAGCCGTCGCAGCAGTCGTGGATGTGTTACAAACGCCCGCTTTTTTATGTCGCCAAACAGATTTCATTCACGCCGTGGCGCGCAGTGGCAAACCGGTGAATATCAAAAAAGGACAATTTCTGTCGCCGTGGGATATGCAGCATGTTGTCGCCAAGGCGCGTGAAGCCAGCGGTCTGGACAATATCATGGTGTGTGAGCGCGGCGCATCATTTGGTTACAACAATCTGGTATCGGATATGCGCTCGCTGGCTGTTATGCGGAATACCGCATGTCCAGTGGTGTTTGATGCTACGCACTCGGTACAACTTCCTGGTGGGCAAGGTACAGTCAGTGGCGGGCAACGCGAATTTGTCCCCGTGTTGGCGCGTGCCGCAGTGGCAGTCGGCATAGCTGGAGTATTTATGGAAACGCATCCCAATCCTGCTAAAGCATTATCCGATGGCCCGAATGCCTTCCCTTTAGGACATTTGAAAACTTTGCTGCAAACATTAAAAATATTAGATGAAACGGTGAAGCGGCAAGGGTTGATAGAGGAAAGTGTAGATTTACGTAATATTTAGTATTAACGAGGTTTTAAAATAGGACAAGGAAAAAGAATGAGTGCAATTGTTGATGTTATCGCCCGTGAAATTTTGGATTCTCGTGGTAATCCTACCGTTGAAGCAGATGTATTGTTGGAATCTGGTGTCATGGGGCGCGCTGCCGTCCCCTCTGGCGCATCGACTGGCACCAAAGAGGCAGTTGAATTGCGTGATGGAGATAAGCAACGCTATCTGGGCAAGGGCGTGTTGAAAGCAGTTGAAAATGTAAACACTGAAATTGCCGAGGCTATTATTGGACTGGATGCTGCTGAGCAAGCATTTATCGACAAGACCATGATTGATCTGGATGGCACGGAAAACAAATCTCGTCTGGGTGCGAACGCAATTCTAGCGGTATCAATGGCGGTGGCTAAAGCAGCCGCAGAAGAATCCGGCTTGCCTTTATACAGATACCTTGGCGGCGCGGCGAGCATGGCGATGCCGGTACCGATGATGAATATTATAAACGGTGGCGCGCACGCCACGGGCGGTGCGGATATTCAGGAATTCATGATTATTCCATTGGGCAGTCAAACTTTTCGCGAGGCGTTGCGTTGCGGTGCGGAAATATTTCATCACCTGAAAAACATTCTGCATCACCGTGGTCTGAGCACTACCGTGGGTGATGAAGGCGGATTTGCGCCAGCGCTGGGTTCTAACGAAGCCGCGTTGAAAGTCATTATGGAAGCGATAGATGCAGCTGGCTATGTGCCTGGCACAGATGTGGCAATCGGCTTGGATTGTGCTGCCTCCGAGTATTACAAAGCGGGAAAATATCACCTTAAAGCAGATGGGCTCTCACTCACCACTGCTCAGATCATCGATTTGTACGCCACTTGGGTGGATAAATATCCCATCGTCAGCATCGAAGATGGTATGAGTGAACATGATTGGGCAGGCTGGAAATTACTGACTGATCGCCTCGGCAAAACCGTACAGTTGGTTGGCGATGATATATTCGTGACCAACACAAAAATCCTCAAGGAAGGTATTAGCAAAGGCATCGCCAATTCTATTCTGATTAAAGTTAACCAGATTGGCACGCTGACAGAAACCTTTGCTGCTATTGAAATGGCTAAGTGTGCGGGTTACACCGCCGTCATTTCACACCGCTCCGGCGAAACAGAGGATTCCATGATTGCAGACATTGCCGTAGCTACGAATGCACTGCAAATTAAAACTGGCTCACTATCACGTTCTGATCGCATGGCTAAATACAATCAACTGCTACGCATCGAAGAGGACCTCGGTGACAGTGCCTTTTATCCCGGGCGCGATGCCTATTACCAACTCACGTAAGCGTGTGTTGTTTGGGCTTCAGCCCATTACAACCACGGCGTGCCCCTTGCGGGTAAGCGTGTTGCCATCCTTTAATATTTTACCTATCACCGTGTGCTTGTCGTTTTATTACATTAAACGGCAGCACATGCTGTTCAGCGCGCAGCAACAAATATACGCAGGGTCCCACAAGGGGACAATGAAAGTACGAAGTGCGCTGGTTTAGCCTGATTCTTGTAGCAATCATTCTGCTATTGCAATACCCGCTATGGCTGGGCAAAGGCAGCTTGCTGAAAGTATGGGATTTAGATAATCAGGTTGAAGCGCAAAAAGAAATCAATCAGCAACTTCAATCGCGCAATGCATCACTGGATGCGGAGGTGCGTGATCTCAAACAAGGTACAGCTGCCATAGAGGAACGCGCCCGTAGCGAACTCGGCATGGTTAAACGCGATGAAATTTTCTTCCACGTTCTGAGCGATTCCATGGCATCCTCGATACCAGAAAAAGCATCACTCGCAAGACAGTCACCAAAAAGTAAATTGCCTGGAAATAAACCAATCGCAAGCAAACCAATAGCAACACATCGGTAGCAAATAAATTGTCAGCAAGTCTAATTCATTCCATTTTTAATTTAATAATGCCAGATTGTTCCCTCACCCTTTTTCCCTCTCCCGGAGGGAGAGGGATGCAAAGTCCTTCTCCCTTCGGGAGAAGGGTTGGGATGAGGGAGCAAGATTGAAGGCTTGGTAAATTAGAACCACCATCAGTTGAATAGCGATCCTTTTGATTATTTCCTTACCCCACAAGGGGACAATGAAATTTTATGCAGAACTAACCTTTGGTTATAAGTAGCCAACCTAAAATTATTTGGTATCACCAAGCGGGTGCGCTAACATGCGCGCTATTTTTGCGGGTGTATGCCGGATTTATAGCACGGACTCGCATGGTATCTGCCGATTGGAAGAAGTGCATCAATCTGCGCAGGTAAAGTTGAGATAGGAGTTGAAGCTGTATGGAAAGTTCAAAAGTATCACCCGGTTCGAGTCATGTTGTGGTATCCAATCCAACTTTGAAATTGGGCTTGGGTTTGCAATTTGAAAATCTGTACGAGCACGACGGGCTGCGTCATCTGGACAAGTTGTTTTATGAGGATTTGATGCAGGCCGAGCCAGATTTGGCGCAAAGATTGTCTTTAGCGCGCACTGCCCCGGACAATTTGACGCATTTGCAAGAGTCGCAATTGATTATTGATATAGCGCCTTATCTGGAAGAATTTATCGCTCGATTATTCGGCATTACCAATGAAGTGCAAGCGTTAGCTGCGCGGCATAATGAGCTGGCTCCGTTGCTGCATTGCAAGCGGCATTTTGTGCAGCGTCGGGCACTACAAAAACATAAGGCAGTCGAGGCGGGAAGTTTTGATGGTGAGGTGCTACACAAAACACTGCTCAAATTTTTTAATACTGACGCGGCTACATTCAGCGAAATGGACTTTGTGCGTCATGTGAATGGTTGGTTGGAAGATGAGTTGACGAACGCGGATAAGCTGGATGCTGCCGAACACTATGCGGCATGGGCGGCACAGGCGGATGCAGGCAAGCTGCGCTATCGGCAGGGCGTGTTATTCAAAGTGCCAGCCAAGCTGGACTTCAAGCACCTGGTACATGTTGTTCCAGTTGAGGGCTTGCATTACGCTGCCTACACCTTGTCTAAAAATCATATGCGCCAGCGTGAGGGGTTTGCTTTAACCGATCAAGGTACAGATTTGGCAGGTGCGTTAGGCGAGGCTAATTATTGTATTTGGTGTCACGAGCAAGGCAAGGATTCCTGCTCTACCGGTTTGCGCGAGAAGGCCGTTGCACCTTTGGATAAAACAGTTGCGGGCGAGCCACCCGCGTTTAAGAAAAATCATTTCGGTACGCCGCTGGCAGGCTGCCCGGTGGATGAAAAAATTTCCGAGTTCCACAAAGTCAAAGCCTCCGGCCTGGCAATTGGCGCGCTGGCGGTGATTGTGGTGGATAACCCGATGTGCGCTGCAACTGGACATCGCATTTGTAACGATTGCATGAAGTCATGCATTTATCAAAAGCAGGAGCCGG